>NZ_JAVRBF010000367.1:0-413 GCF_032436805.1 Streptomyces sp. P17
CTTTCTTCGTTTTCACGAAACCAACACGATTGACCGGCTTCCCCTTCTTTGGCTCAGATTTGGCCGCAGGCTTTGATTTCGCCTTTGAGGCAGGCTTTGCTGCTTTTACAGGCTCCTTCGTTTCCTTGGCTTTCTTTACCGCTTTCTTGATGGCCCGTTCTTCCTTTTGGAGAGCCACGGGATCAACTGCTTTGCCGGTACTTTCGATGGTGTCGAGAGCAACAGCCTTTTCCGCAGCTTCTTCCACTGGTTCCGGCACAACGGGTTCTGCCGTTTCCACGAAGGATTTGACCGACAGATCGTTGCCCATCTGACCATTGATCCAGACCTGTTCGAGAACAGGAATATGATCGCCAGTAATTGCCGAGGTAAGCATACGCTTGGCAATTGCATTGTCTGTCATCGGCCTGTTG
>NZ_JAVRBF010000368.1:0-413 GCF_032436805.1 Streptomyces sp. P17
CGCCTGACATGCTGATCTATTATCGGGGCGAGACGCGCACGATCCGCGCGGTGCTGCGAGGCGACGATGGCGCGCCGCTGGCCGATGCGACAGGTGTGACGGGCGAGTTGCGGCTGCGCCTGCCTGATCGCTGCCACGTCATCGCGGGCGAGATCGAGGCGGTGACTGTGACCGATGGCCCCGGCGTGGCGCTGGCCGTGCGGCTGACCCCTGACACCATGGCTGACGTGCCCGAGCGCGCCGCCGCCTATCCGGGGTCTCTTTGGCTGCAATCGGCGGGGTCGTGGCAACGCGCCGGCGCACTGGCAATCCGTGTCGAGGGAGGGTGCTGATGAGCATGACGATTGACCTGCTGTATGATGGCGAGATGACGGGCCGGGCGGCGCTGCGTCCGGTGCCGGTGACGGTGATCG
>NZ_JAVRBF010000369.1:0-412 GCF_032436805.1 Streptomyces sp. P17
GTAATTTTCAGGGACGATACAACTACTGGGTGATATGGCGAATCTGGCCGAACCACAACATCACTGCTATGAAGGAAAAATATTATGATTCTTGATTCATTCAACTTAGAAGGCAAAGTTGCCATCGTTACAGGTTGTGATACAGGCTTAGGTCAAGGAATGGCGCTCAGTCTCGCTAAAGCTGGATGTGATATTGTTGGAGTAAATATTGTCGAGCCAACAGAAACCATAGAAAAAATGGCTGAAACGGGACGTAAGTTTATCGATATCCGTGCCAACCTCATGGTGTTAGACGATATTCCATCAATTGTTGATCGCGCAGTGACCGAGCTAGGGCATATCGATATATTAGTTAATAACGCAGGTATCATTCGTAGTAATGATGCCGTCGAATTCAGCGAGAAAGACTGGG
>NZ_JAVRBF010000370.1:0-409 GCF_032436805.1 Streptomyces sp. P17
CAGTCCCCGGCTGCACACCAGATGCAGTCTGGTGAGTGGTCAGCATAGCACCCTGATTATACGTTGCCTGCCCAGAGACTGGGGCAAAGTAATAGCCAAGGCGTGGAGCATGACGCTCTGCACCATTACCTACATAATCACCGAGGTAAGTGTAGCCTCGCTTAATCATGTCGGTGTGGTCCTTGACGGATACCAGACGCAAGCTGGAACCAGTCTGAGCCAATGTAGGAATGTATCCTTTGTAGTGGTTCAGGCGAGTGATCGGATCGTCAACACGTGCAAGCTCATCCTTACGCAGACCGGTGAGGTAATGGAGCGTGTAATCGACACCATCAGCATCTTCCTTGATAAGATCAGCAACACGTTGCTGTAATTCAGCAGGCATGTTGTGCAGAGCTTTCAGAGACAC
>NZ_JAVRBF010000371.1:0-409 GCF_032436805.1 Streptomyces sp. P17
GCATCAGCATCATCGTCGGAATCGGAATCGGCATCCGCATCGGCTTCAGAATCGGAGTCAGCATCGGCATCAGCGTCGGCTTCCGCATCTGAATCAGCATCCGCGTCGGCGTCAGAATCGGCATCGGCGTCGGCGTCGGCGTCAGCGTCCGCGTCAGCGTCTGCATCGGCGTCCGCGTCGGCATCGGCATCAGCGTCGGCATCCGCATCAGCATCAGCATCCGCATCCGCATCAGCATCAGCATCAGCATCAGCGTCTGCATCGGCGTCGGCGTCGGCATCCGCATCGGCATCTGCATCTGCATCTGCATCTGCATCAGCGTCCGCGTCGGCATCCGCATCTGCATCTGCATCAGCGTCCGAATCGGCGTCCGCATCGGCGTCGGCATCGGCGTCTGCCTCGGCATCTG
>NZ_JAVRBF010000372.1:0-408 GCF_032436805.1 Streptomyces sp. P17
TTATGACAAGCTCTCATTGCCCTTATTTTTCAAGCTTCTCATATGCCCTATGCTTCTTTATCGTGATAAGAGACTGTTGCATAGCAGGCAAATTGCTGCGTTGCTTGCGAGATTCGCACTTGGTCATTTACTGGAAGTAAACTCCCTGTGCGCTCACTCTTAGCGCCTTGCACTTTACCTTCTCTGCCCGGTCAAAGTGTCTTTTGTCGGCTTTGCCTCCAAAATCAACGAGACTGTTGACTTTTGCAACAGTCTCCTTTTACTTTACAGTTTAGTTAATCTCTATTTGGGGTATATCTTCGTTGTCTTTGAGAAGTTCTTTTGCATTAAGGAGTATGTCACGATATGAATTTAGATATCAAGATCTTTTTGTTCGAGTTGAGGAAATTTTAGCTCCAGTTCGCTTAG
>NZ_JAVRBF010000373.1:0-408 GCF_032436805.1 Streptomyces sp. P17
GAATACCGTCGATTGGTTCGATAAGGCCAAGCCGCTTCCGACCACCAAAGACCTGAGCACGCAGATCGGTGTGCATCTGGAAGAAGTCAGCGAGATGATGGAAAAGCTTACCAGCAGCAATCCATTGCTCCAATTCTCCATCAAGATGACGGCTGAAACGCTGGCACAGATGTCCAAAGCCATGCGTGAAGAAGACTGCATTTCGATCAAGGAAGAAGATCGGATCGAAATTCTGGACGCACTCTGCGATCAGATTGTCACCGCTGTGGGTGTTGCTCACTGTGCTGGTATGAAACTTATTGACGGGCTTCATGAAGTCAACCGCTCGAAGTGGTCCAAGTTTGATGAGAACGGCGAGCCAATCATGGATGAAACTCGCAAGATCATCAAGGGACCAAATTACACCAA
>NZ_JAVRBF010000030.1:0-100576 GCF_032436805.1 Streptomyces sp. P17
TCAGAATGGTCAGAAGATCACGGAGTGGGTCACTTTTGATCCGCCGTTCGTGAGCCAGTTTTCAGGCGTCGCCGACACGCGGATCACGTCCACGAGGCTCGACATCTCTTCCAGCGACGCCGCCTTCGCAGAGATCGCCACCTTCCACGTACCGATCAGCATGCGCAGAATCCGGGCCCTTGAGAAGCGGTCGGCGACAGCCGCCTCGCTCACCTGCCTCAGGGCGGCTACGGCTTCCATCAGGTACGCCCGCTCACTCGTCCACTCGTACTGCGCACGGAGCGCCTGTACGTGGTTGACGAGGATGCCCAGGTATCCCGGATCGGATGGAGAAACGGAGGCGAGGCCACGACGCGACAGTTCCAAGCAATCCTCAAGAGCCCGGATGTCGTCGGTCAGAAAATAACACTCCATCAGGGCGTTGACGACGGTTGCCAGACAGTTGGGATAGCCGGGGTGACCCGGCGGCGTGACATCGAGCGCGGCGCGGGCCATGCTGACGGCGTCTTCGACAAGGGTGACGTCGCCGGTCAGTTTCAGCAGGCTGACCAGGGCAACTGAGAGGTTCTGGCAATACAGGCCAAAGTGCACGTGCTGGGACGGTGTGACGGCGACCGCATGCCGCGCCGCCTCGATCGCCCGGCCAAGGCCGGCCGCGTTGGTCGTCGACTCGAACCGCCTTCTCAACGCCTCGCCGAGCATGGAGTAGGCCATCCCCGGGTCGGGAACTTCGCCGGAACTCTGCCGGGCAGCTGCTCGCGCGTGGAGCTCGATCGCTTCGGTGATGTCGGCGGTCCGTGCGGTTACGTCAAAGCGCTGCATGAGGGCTGTTGCGAGATTACCCGCGCGAACCGACCAGTTGGCGTCCTCGGCTGAAGTCTGCTCCAAGGCATCTCGTCCGTAGCGGATGGCATTGTCGAGGTGGCGAATGTCCTGGGAGATTGTGTGGGCGACGCGCAGGGCCACCGACAGCCGTGCCAAGAACCTGGAGTGGATTTCTACGCGAGTATGGGCGATCGAGACCGCACTTAAGCTGAGGCTGATGGCCTCCTCGATGGTCTCCAGCGCACCCTGCGCCTCCGCTTTCGTGCGCAGGCAGTTCGACAGATGGTCGGCCAGTTCCGGCCAGTCCCCTTCAGGGCTCTTCGCCAGCGCATGGCGCGCAGCTTCAATGGCCTGCTCAAGCTCCTCAGACTGTCTGGAGTGCTGATACAGCCGGTAGTGGTGGAAAGACAGAACCTGATATCCGGCGACCAGTTCGTGCAGCCACAGGTCTCGGCTGGGATCCTCAGGTTCGACAGTTGATGCCGCGCCTGTGAGCAGTTTGATCGCTAAGTGGAGATCATCCACATCGCCAGACCCCTGATACTCGTCGATCTTCCTGCAGCCGTGGACGAGGGCGTGCTCAGGCGAAGCTGCGATGAAATCTGCCAAGATTTCGTCCGGGACGAGCGCGGGATCGTACTGGTAGGCCACGAACAAGGAAGCCCATGCTTCCACCCATGCGGCTTCTTTCCGCTCTTCAGGAAGCGCGCCGGACCTTAGGAGCTGTACCCACCCGAAGGCGGTGACCGCTTCGATGTCCAGTTCGTTGAGGCTGTCGGCCTGGAGATGCTCGAGCTGGTCAAGCCTCGCGGCGTCGGCCAGGGCGTTCAGCGCAAGATCGGTCTCAGGAGCGAACAGCATTCGGACGAAGTGCTCCGTCGACTCTTGCTCCGCTTTGTCGTGAAGCAGGTGGTGGCGCTCAATGAGCAGTGCTGCAAGCGCCAGCGCCTCATTCCGCCCCATTACTCGGCGCTCGCACCTGGTGGTTCTTCCCTCGTCGCGTCGATGCTCCGCGTGGGTGGGCCGTCGGTCGGCACGATCATCCAGGCGCGGCGAGCGTAGTCCTTCTTAACTAACAGCCAAGCATCGCCGTCGGTGGGAAGCTTGAGGCCGAGGATGGCCACAGCCTCGCGGTCCGTGAGGTCAGCGGGAAGTTGAAAGATGACGCGGCGTACGTCGTCCACCAGCGCTACCTGACCGTCTTCCAGCAAGTGCTCCTCGGCAGCTTGGGCTTCCTTCGACGGCAGGCTTCTGCGTACCCACGCGTAGAGGTCCTCACCCAGCTGCGTAGCCATCCCTTGGAGCATCGGAAGAAGCAAGGACCCTGACAGGAGCGCGAGAAGGGCTTCCCCTATCGAGCGGGTGGGCCCCACCGCATCTGGTGGCTGTGCAGCGGAATCCTGTGACATGTCGCTATGTTGCTCGCCTGCGTCCCCTGCAGGAAGGGGGGCGTAGAGGATACGGGCCTGCGTCCAGGCTGGCCCAAGGCGTTGTGGCCGGAGGTCCTGATCGTCGTGATGCAGGGAGGGCGGCCGGTGCGCTCCTTCCAGTTGCCGCACGGTCAGTTGCTGCCTGATCAGGATGCCGTTGCCCTCAGCGGTCTTGTCGCTCATGGCCTTACGGGTGACGGCCAGTTGGCGGCGCGCGGCGCCAGCCATCACGACAGCCCCTATACGCGGGGTCCTGGCTGTAGCTGTTTGACCAGGTGGAAGACCTCCCGAGCAGCGTAGCGTTTGAGGCAACGGACGATTTCGCGCCAGGTCTTGCCCTCTTTGATCCGGCGCTCGTGTAGTCCTGCGTACGCGGGTCGACCCGCAGGCGGGTGAACACGATCCGGTGGAGCGCGGCGTTGGCCTGCCGGTCGCCGCCGCAGTTGAGGCGACGGTACTGCCGACGTCCCGAGGAACGCTCGACGGGACTGACCCCGCACAAAGCAGCGAAGGACGCCTCACTGTCCAGGCGTTCCGGGTTGTCCTCCACCGTGATCAGCAAGGCGACGGCCGTGTCCGGGCCGACCCCCACCACGTCCAGCAGCTGCGGAGCATGACATTTCACGAGGCGGGCCAGGCGCACGTCCACCTCCCGGATCTGCTCGGAGAGCTGGCCGATCCGGTGAGCCAGCAGACCCAGCGTGACGCGAGTGGCCTGCAGCACCGACTCCTCACCGCCCTCTTCCTGGCTGCTCGCGTCGGCGAACCGCGCACAGGTCCGGAAGAGTTCGGCATTGCCCAGGTGGGCCAGCTCTTCCCGTAGGGCTGGCTCGGCAGTGATGAGGACGGCCTTGAGCTGATTGATGGCCTGGGTACGGGCTTTGACGGCCGACACCTTCGTGGGCTTGTACATTCTCGCGACCTGCACCGGCCCGTCACCCGCTTTCGCCCGGGCGCGTGCCCGCCCGCTCAACACGGCTCGCGCCGCGTTCTGCGCATCAAGCGGATCCGACTTGCCACGCCGACGACGATCTGCCCGATCCATCCAATTCACGTCCAACACGTCCACACCCTGGGCCAGCAGATAGCGCGACAGGGCCGCCCCGTAGGAACCGGTCCCCTCCACCCCGGCCCGCCTCACCACACCCGACTTCCTGGCC
Source organism: Streptomyces sp. P17 (assembly GCF_032436805.1). Taxonomy (NCBI): domain Bacteria; kingdom Bacillati; phylum Actinomycetota; class Actinomycetes; order Kitasatosporales; family Streptomycetaceae; genus Streptomyces; species Streptomyces sp. P17. The sequence continues at coordinate 3,416 of NZ_JAVRBF010000030.1, forward strand.
CACTTCAGCAGATCCCGGTACCCGGCTGCGGTGGCCGGGAACTCGTCGGTGGCCAGCACTGCCCCGGTCGCGGAGAGCACCGCAGCCACGTGGGCATCCCTGTGCGTGTCCACTCCCAGCACCACCTCTCCCGCAGGACGGCGACTACGGGACTGCGGGGCGAGTGACGTACTGGGCTCGGTCGAAGTGGACATGCCCGTTCTCCCTTCCGATCCGATGACGTGTCGCGTTGCCGGTACCGGGCCGCGTCGGGCGGTCAGAATCTCGAGGACGTCACAACAATCGACAGGCCCCTATCGGTACACACCCCGCCAGCCCGGCACCGACAACGCACCATCCCCGGCCAACAGCCGACACTGCGAGATTCAGACGCTCGGGTCAGAGATGTCATGAGTCAGACCCCAGACCTGGGACAGCACCCACTGATCCTCCCGCCCGTCACAGCATCCCCGCCCAGAAACAGGGAGCATGCACAGTCCCAGCTCTTGGGGCATCGTGGATCTGACACCGGCCGATCGTTATGCGGCACAGAGGCTGGCATCTTGGTTCAGGTTGCTTCACGAGCAGTGCGGCCTCGCACTCACCTGGGCGCCATAGGGCAGGGGCCAACACTCGGGCATTCGGGCCGATTCGCAGCAGGCGGCCGACCAGCAACGCTGCTCGCGGCGGGCATTCCAGGCGCTCGCAAACGCCGCATCGGTGTAAGCGGACCTCGCCGCTGGCGAACGCTGAGGCCCCCTGCCAGCACCTGGCCGGCGGGGGGCTTCAGTGACCCTCACGTGTCACATTGCTGTCACCAACACCGACGACGCACATGGACCACAAAGGCCACACCCGCGTAAACGGCGTCGATCTGGACCACGTGGACGCCAAAAGACGGTTCCGCCTACCTGTGCCAGGTGGTGCCCAGCGACGGACCGAGGATGAGGACCGGGGCGTCTTCCGGGCCGTCGAAGCGGTATTGCAGGGTGTTCGTCACGCTCTCACTCACGCCCTGCACGCTCTCACATCCCACCCTTTCTCACGCGCTTGGGTCGGAACCCCGTGCAACCCGTCCCATGTTGTGGCGGCTCCGCGAAGATCCTCTGCGCCAGGCTTCACGTACCACTTCCTGCCCGGCGGGATCCCCGGCGGCCCGAGCCCTGATCGGCCGAAATGCCGTCTGTTCACGGGTGGGCGGCGCCCATAGGCTCTGCGACCTTCGCGTAGTGGGGGGTCTCGTGAACGGTCTCCGAGCGGTCATCGTCTGTCTTGTGATCGCCTGCGCCTCGGTGGTGTCGCCGGCTGTTGCTGTGACGCCGAGCTGGTCGGCGCTGCCGGTGCCGGCGGCGGCTCCGCCGGTGACCGTGTCCGATCTCGCCGCGCGCGGGCCTGGAGAGGCGTGGGCGAGCGGGTACGAGCACGCCACCGACGGACTGCGGCCGATGCTGTACCGGTGGGACGGCACTGCGTGGAGCCGGGACGCGACCTTCCCCGGCGCCGGTGAGCCGGGTTGGCTCGGCAGGGTGCAGTTCGTCGGCGAGGAGATGTGGATCTTCCACAACCGCGCCGGAGCTGGGGAGATCCTGCGCCGGTCGGCCGGTGGGTGGAGCTCCGTCCCGTTGCCGCAGACCCTGTGGACCTACCAGGACTTCACCGCGGTGCCGGGTGCCGCGTGGGTGGTCGGTGAGGACGACACCGGGCTGAAGGTGTTGCGCTACGACGGTTCCGGCTGGACCACGCAGGCCACCCCGGACGGTGTGCTGTACCTGATGGGGATCACCGCCCGTACGGCCACCGACGCCTGGGCCTGGGCCGACACCAGCACCGGGACCACCGTCCTGCGCTGGGACGGCGCGGTGTGGCGGGACGCGCGGGTGCCGCTGCCGCCGGACAGCAACGTGCACACGATGATGCTCGAACCGTCCGGCAGGGTCACGATCGGCGGCAGCCAGTACACCGACGGCGTCGCCCGCACCTACCTGATGACCTTCAACGGCCGCGCCTGGCGCACCACTTACCCGCCGCTGGGTGACACCTACACCGAGGCCATGGAGCGCGGCCCGGACGGCGCGCTGTGGCTGCCGGTGCGCAGCGACCGCGCCTTCCAGTCGAAGTACGCGCAGGTGGACGGCCGCCGCACCACCTTCTCCTACGGTCCGGAGCGCAGAGACGCGATCGACGTCAAACCGCGTGCCCTGGCGAGGGCCGGGTCCTCGCTGCTGTCCTTCGGGACCGTTGAGATCTACGGCTCGAAACCGAACCTGATGAGCGAGCGGCTGGGAGGCTGACCATGGCACGCAGACTTCTCGTCGCGGCCCTCGCTGTCGCCATGACCGTCATCTCCGTCATGACCTCGGCCGCCGCGGAGACCGGGTCCTGGCAGCACGTTCCGGTCCCGGCACAGGTACGCCCCCAGGCCGGGCTGAACGAGGCCGTGGCGTTCGGCCCTGACCGGGCGTGGGCGGTGGGTGCCGACGCCGTCGGCCGCGAGGCGCCGGGCTTCCCGCTGGCGCTGCGCTGGGACGGAACCGCGTGGCAGCGCCAGGCTCTGCCCGGGGCCGGCCGGCAGGGAGAGCTGCTGTCCATCGCCGCGGCGTCACCGACCGCCCTCTGGGCCGTCGGCCGCGACTCGGCGGGCGGCGCCCGTCTGCTCCGCTCCGACGGCACCGCCTGGTCCGAGAGCCGGCCGCCGCGCGGAGTCGTACTGACCAAAGTCGTCGCCGGCGGGGGCGAGACCTGGCTGATCGGCTCGCGGGACGGCGCGCAGGCCTTGCTGCGCTGGGACGGGCGCGGCTGGCGTGATCTTCCGGTGCCGCCGGGATCCGTGTACGGCCTGCACATCCTGGCGGCCGACGACGTCTGGGCGGCGGGCGCCACCGACTCGGGTGCGGCCGTGTCGCACTGGGACGGACAGGCGTGGCAGCAGACGATCGTGTACGGGTTCCCGCGGTCGGCGGTGGGCAGTGTGCTGGCGGTCTCGCCGACGCAGGTGTGGGCGGGCGGCACGGCCGGGTTCGTCGGCGGCCCGGTGGGGCGGCCGATTCCGCCGCTGCTGGTCCGCTTCGACGGGCAGGCGTGGAACCGGGTGACCGTGCCCACCGACTTCGGCTCGATCAGCTCACTGGCGCCCGATACGTCCGGCGCGCTGGCCTGGGTCGCGGTGGCGCGCTCGCAGAAGTGGGGCCCGCCGGGCAGCTATCCGCCGTTCGTCCCCGGCCCGGACTTCCTTGCCTGGAACGGAGAGACGTTCGCCGAGTACAGCGAACCGGCGGTGGCCGGCGAGGGTGACTCCTCGGTGCTGCGGCTGGCACCGGTGCCGGGCACGGAGACGGTGTGGTCGGTGGGCCGCGCCGACGGTCCCGAGGGCACCTTCGCCCCGCGGATCCTGCGGTTCGGCTGAGGCCTCCGGCTGAGACGGAGGGTGAGGACCGGGCCGCCGTCGCGGTCGCCGCCTCATGGTTCGACGGGGCCGCCCAGACCGGTCAGCGCGCCGACCGGGTCCAGGTCCGGGGTGCCGCGGGGCCACCAGTCGTCGTGGCCCGGCTCCGACTCGTAGGCGTACCAGAGGCCGTCGCGGCCGAGGCGGAGCTGGACATGGCCGCGGGGGTGGGTGAGGCGGTTGCGCCAGGGGCGGAAGGCGGGGAGGTCGGCGGCGAGGAGGAGCGGGCGGGCGCGGTCGAAGCGGCCGGCCGGCGGGTCCCAGGCCTCTTCCAGTACGGCGAGTCCCGCCGCGCCGCCCTGGCGCCACGCGGCGACCGCCCGGGCCAGTTCGGCGGGCGTGCGCTCGGCCGCGGAGGCGAGCGAGGAGTACAGGGCACGGGTGCCCGCGGTGAGGCCGGAACCGGGGCGGGCCGCGGCGATCCTCACGGCGTCCTGCCACAGCGTCAGCTCCGCGAGCGGGTCGCGTCCGGTGCCGAGCAGCGCGTGCGCCCGGGCGGCAGCGTCGGTGGCCAGCTGGTCCAGCGCGAACGGGTCCGGGCCGCCCGGCGCCGCCGGATACACCGGGGGCTGCTCGGGGTACGGTGGCACGGGCAACGGCGAGGGGAGGGGCGGGAGTTCGCGGGGCGCGAGAGCCTTGCTCGCCCGTACGCCCGGCAGCGGCGCGGGCTCCCGGTCCTGCGCGGCACGGGCCGCCCTCGCGGCGCTGAGGCGGGACAGCGCGTCGAGCAGCTCGCGCTCACCGCGGCCACGCAGCAGGAGCAGGACGAAGGGGTCGGCGTCGAGCAGACGTGCCGTCTGATAGCAGAGCGCGGCCGCGTGCTTGCACGGGTGCCCCGAGTCCGGGCAGCTGCAACGGGGGTCCAGATCCCGCGGCCCGGGCAGCAACGGCACTCCGCACTCGGCGAGGGAGTGCGGCATCTCCTTGTCGAGCAGCGCGGCGATGTGCCCGGGCCGCTCGGCGGCGACGTCCAGGAACCGGTTCCATTCGGCGTCGTCGAGCGTCCGCAAGCGCACCTGCACGCGATACGGCCGAGGCCGGCTGCCCTTCACATACGCGAGGACCAGCCCGGGCGTGACGGTGATGGCGTCCACATGCCCCTGCTCGGCGTACCCACGCCCCCGCGCGAGCCGCTTGCCGTCGAGCGCCCCTTCTTCCAGGGCCGACACCCAGGCGTTGCCCCACCAGGTCTCGGCGAACCCGGCGTCGCCGGACGGCCGGGGCGGGAAGGCGGGGAACGTACGCCGGAGGTCGCCGTCCCGGGAGGGGGCGGCCATGGTGCGGGGGCGGCTGGGGGTTGCCTGGGTGTCCGGGCCACCGAAAGCGCCGAAGGGCGGGGCGCCGGGCGCGGACGTCGCACGATGGACGGGCGTCGCGTCGACAGCGAACGAAGGGGAATCGTCGTCGTCGGCCGGGCTGTCCGCCCTCCCCCGGCCGCTTCTTGGGACCGAGCCGCCGCCACGCGGTGCCGGCCGGCCCCCGTCCGGGACTGCCGTTCGATCCTCGCGGCTCTCTGTCAGCGGAGCGTCGTCGTCACGGTCCTGGAGGACGCCCGCGGCGGAGCGGGTCTCGGTGGGCTCCTCCTGCGGCGACTCCGCCTCGGCGGGCAGCCGGAAGGCGTCCGCGAGCAGCTCCCGCAGGGCCCGCGCCCGGGCCGCGGGCACGTCACTCCGGGTTGGGTGCGGGGGGCGGTGGGCAGTATGCGCGGGCCCTGCAACCGGGTTGGCCGGGTCCGGCTCGGTCCGGCGCCTGTCGCGGCGCGCGGCACGCAGCGCCTCCCGCGCGACGTCCGCGGGGCGCGCCGCGGGTTGGTCGGCAGGGCTCGCCCCATGGGCCGGTGCGGGTGTGCCCGCCCCGGCAGACGTATCGGTGTGCTGCGTGGCGGCACGCCGCAGTGCCGCGCGCGCCGCGTCGGCCGGGTGGGTCTCCTGCTTCTCGGCCGACGCGTCGGGCCCCCCCGCGCCCTCCGCCGGCTTCGCTCCCGTCCCCTCAGGCGCTTCGGCTCGCTGTGTCGATCGCTCCCGCGCCGCCCGCAACGCGCGTCGGGCCTCCTCCGACGGACGCGGTGTCATGACGTCCTCCGCAGGGAGACCAGGTCGGACAGTTCGCGGTCCGTCAGTTCCGTGAGGGCCGATTCGCCGGAGCCCAGGATCGCGTCGGCCAGCGCCCGCTTGGACTCCAGCATCTGCGCGATACGGTCCTCGATCGTGCCCTCCGTGATGAGGCGGTGGACCTGGACCGGCTGGGTCTGGCCGATGCGGTAGGCGCGGTCGGTGGCCTGTTCCTCCACGGCCGGGTTCCACCAGCGGTCGAAGTGGACGACATGACCGGCCCGGGTGAGGTTCAGGCCGGTGCCGGCCGCCTTCAGGGAGAGCACCAGGACCGGGGTCTCGCCCGCCTGGAAGCGGTCCACCATGCGCTCGCGCTCGGGGATGGGGGTGCCGCCGTGGAGGAGGTCCACGGGGACCGCGCGGGAGGCGAGGTGGGAGGTGATCAGACGGGCCATCCCCACGTACTGGGTGAAGACGAGCGCCGAGCCGTCCTCCGACAGCAGCGTGTCCAGGAGTTCGTCCAGCAGCGCCAGCTTGCCCGAGCGGGTCACCAGGGCTTCGGCCGCTGCGGGTTCCTTCAGGTACAGCGCAGGGTGGTCGCAGATCTGCTTGAGCGCCGAGAGCAGCTTCAGGACCAGGCCCCTGCGCGCCATGCCCTCCGCCGTCTCGATGGCGAGCATCGACTCCCGCACCACCGCCTCGTACAGCGCGGCCTGTTCGCGGGTGAGCGGCACCGGGTGGTCGGTCTCCGTCTTGGGCGGCAGTTCCGGGACGATCCCGGGGTCGGACTTCTTGCGGCGCAGAAGGAAGGGCCGCACCAGTCGCGCCAGCCGCTCGACGGCCTCCTCGTCCTCGCCGTTCTCCACGGCACGCGCGTGCCGGGCGCGGAAGGACTTCAGGGGGCCGAGCAGTCCCGGGGTCGTCCAGTCCAGCAGCGCCCACAGCTCGGAGAGGTTGTTCTCGACCGGTGTGCCGGTCAGCGCCACGCGCGCCGGCGTCCCGATCGTGCGCAGCGCCTTCGCGGTGGCCGAGTACGGGTTCTTCACGTGCTGTGCCTCGTCCGCGACGACCATGCCCCAGGCCTGCTGGGCGAGGACGGGCGCCGCCGACCGCATGGTGCCGTACGTGGTGAGGACGAAGCCCCCGGCCAGGTCGTCCAGGGTGCGGTCGGGGCCGTGGAAGCGGCGGACGGGGACGCCGGGCGCGAAGCGGGTGATCTCGCGCTGCCAGTTGCCGAGCAGGGAGGCCGGGCAGACCACGAGGGTCGGTTCGCTGCGGGCCCGCTTCAGGTGCAGGGCGATGAGGGTGATGGTCTTGCCGAGTCCCATGTCGTCGGCGAGACAGCCGCCGAGGCCGAGGGAGGTCATGAGGTCGAGCCAGGCCAGGCCCCGGAGTTGGTAGTCGCGCAGGGTGGCGTCCAGGCCCGGGGGCGGCGCGGCGGGGCGGACGCCCGCCGTCAGCCGGTCGCGCAGGGCGGCGAGGGCGCCGACGGGCACCGCCTCCACCGATTCGCCGTCGACCTCCGCCGTGCCGGTGAGGGCGGCGGACAGCGCGTCGACCGGGTCGAGCAGGCCCAGTTCCCGCTTACGGGCCTTGCGCACCAGGGCCGGGTCCACCAGCACCCAGTGGTCGCGCAGCCGGACGACCGGGCGGTGCGCCTCGGCGAGCGCGTCCATCTCGGCCTCGCTGAGCGGTTCCCCGCCGAGCGCCAACTGCCAGCGGAACTGGAGCAGTTCCTCGCTCTCGAAGAAGCCGGTGCCGTCGGTCGCCGAGCCCGGCGCGGGTCGTACCACCGCGGCGGCGGTGAGGTCCTGGGCGAGGTCCCGGGGCCAGTGCACCCCGACGCCCGCCGCCGCGAGCCGGGTCGCCGCCACGCCCAGCAGATCGCCCAACTCCTCGTCGGACAGGGCCAGTACGTCGGGCACGTCCTGCTCGGCGAGCCGGTCCAGGGGCGGCCAGACACGGGCCGCGCGGCGCACCGCGAGGGCCGCGTCGACCCGCGCGCGGGGGCCGAAGGCCGTGTCCGCCTCACCCGCCCACAGCGCGGCCGCGTCGGCGACCAGGGTGGGGTCGGCGAGGCTGTGCACCTGGACGACCGCGGCGCCCGCGCTGCGCACGCCCTCCTCGGCGTCGAACAGCTCATGCGCCGCCAGGTCAAGGCGCAGCGAGATCCTGACGCCCGCGTCCATCCCGGCGGCGACCTCGGCCGCCCAGTCGTGGGCCTCGGGCAGACGCTGCGGCCGGCGGTCCGCGAAGGGCTTCCCGGAGGCGTACGGAGCGGCCGGGGTGCGGGGCAGGGTGTCCGCGACCGCGTCCAGGAAGGACCGCATCAACGCTTCCGGCTCGGGCAGCCGGAGCGGTCCCGGGCCGGGCAGCGGGACCGCGTGGCCTTCGTACGGCAGGGCGGCGGCGATGGCCCGCAGGTGCGCGATGTCGTCCGGTTCGAGGGGTCCGGCCCGCCAGGCGTCGTGGCCCGTCGGCGTCAGTCCGGGCAGGAGCCGGCCGCGCGCGGTGAGCCGGAGCGCGTGCTGGGCGGCGGCGCCCCAGGCGGCGGTGGCGGGGTGGGCGGCGGGGTCGCGCCGGGCGCGCACGAGGACGGGCAGCGCGGTGTCGAGCGGGAGGGTGAGCGCGGGGGCGGGCCTGCGGCGGACTCCGGAGCCGTGCCGCCGTACCACCGTCAGCTCGGTGGGTTCCGGGCCCACGGGCAGGGGGCCTTCCTCGGGGTCCCAGAAGGCGATCCGGCCCTCGCGCGGGAGGGCCGCGGGCAGGAAGACGGCGGCGAGGCGCACGGGGACCGCCTCCGCCGTACGGAGACCGTCTGCTTCAGCCGTATGACTCATACTCCCTGCCACCTCCCGTCCCTTGAGTCGGACCAGTCGTCTTCGACTCTACGGGCGGGGTCTGACAACCGGCTCCGCCGACCGGCCCGGGCGGGGCCGGGCCGGCTAGGGGGTGTTTTGAAAGTCCTGTGCGGTGCCCGCGGTGTTCGGTGCGTGCCCTCGGCGTGCCGGACGAAGGCCCTCGTACTGGACGTACTTGGGTCTTTGGCCGGTGCGGCGAGGGTGCGTGCCGGGCGCCGTGGGTGCTGTGCGGGACTTTCAAAACACCCCCTAGGAGCGTGTGCCGCTCATCGGCCCCACAGGCGCTGACCGGGCGACCACGGCCGATCCCGCCGATCACGACCTCCCGGCAGTTGCCCGTTACTGAGACACGCTCCTAGGGAACCGTGCGGGAGACGATGTAGATCATGGGGTACGTCGGGTTCGCCGTGTTCACCACGATGTACTGCGTGGGCGCCGGGTTCTTCTGCTCGCGGACGAGCCCGAAGTAGGGGCCGGGCCGGGAGCCCTCGCCCGCGAACCTCCAGCCGCTGACCTTCTGGTCGCGGGCGCCGATCGTGATGTCGTCCCGCTTCAGGCCGGCCCGGCTCAGCCCGAGCTCGGCGAGGAAGGCGTCCAGACCGGCCTGCGTGGTCTGGAACTGGACGTAGAGCCGGCTGGTGCGCCAGTTGTTCGTCTCGTAGTACGCGACCTGGTTCGCCGGGTGCGGGACCGGCACCTGGTAGAGGCGGCTCTGGACCTTGGACGGCCAGCCCTCGGTGAGCCCCGTCGCCGAGTACTTGGCCTCCTTGTCCTTGCCGCTGTCCCGGCTCTGGTTGGCGGAGATCACCAGATAGCCGGCCGGGACGCCGATGAGCAGCCCGATGATGAGCAGGGTGAGCGCCCTGCGGCGGACCTTGTGGCGCCGGTCCTCGGCGGGCCGGGACGGCTCGTCCGCCGGGTCGGACTGACGGGGCAGATCAGGGGTCACGCGGGCCCCTGCGACGCGCGGCGGGACGACACATACCGCTCGTAGCGCTCATGGCGCTCCACCCGGCGCCGGTTGGCGCGCCGGAAGCGGCGGGCGACCAGGCGGGCGAGGTCGGCGGCGCCGACCATGCCGGCCTCGGGGCCGAGCTGGGCGCGCGCGATCCGGGCCTCGGGGCGGTAGCCGCGGCCGGTCAGATGACGCTTGAAGGCGTCCCGCGCGGGGCCGATCAGCAGGTCGTCGGCGGCCGAGACACCGCCGCCGATGACGAAGCAGGACGGGTCGAGGGCCGCCGCCAGGTTGGCGATGCCGACGCCGAGCCACTGGCCGATGTCCTGGAGCAGCTCGATGCACATGGCGTCGCCCTCGCGGGCCAGCTCGGTGATCATCGGGCCGGTGATGTCGGCGATGTTGCCCTTGACGTGCTCGATGATCCCGTACGCCACCGGGGAGTCGGCCGCGGCCAGTTCACGTGCCTCGCGCACCAGCGCGTTGCCGGAGCTGTACTGCTCCCAGCAGCCGCGGTTGCCGCACGGGCAGCGGTGGCCGCCGGGCACTACCTGCATATGGCCGAACTCACCGGCCACACCGAACTTGCCGCGCTTGACCTGTCCGTCCTCCAGGATCGCGCCGCCGATTCCGGTGCCCAGCGTGATCATCACGAGGTGGTCCTCGCCGCGGCCCGCGCCGAAGCGCCACTCCGCCCAGGCGGCGGTGTTGGCGTCGTTGTCGACCAGCACCGGCACGGCGAGCCGCCCGGCGAGACGGTCCCTGAGCGGCTCGTTGCGCCAGGACAGGTGCGGGGCGAACAGGACGCGGTTGCGGTCGGCGTCGACCCAGCCGGCCGCGCCGATGCCGACGGCGTGCACGTCGTGCCGGTCGGACAGGTCCAGCACCAGCTCGACGATGGTGTCCTCGACGACCCTGGGGCTCTTGGACTTGTCCGGGGTCTCCGCGCGGAGCTTCTCCAGGATGTTGCCGTCGGCGTCCACGACGCCGGCCATCACCTTGGTGCCGCCGATGTCGATGCCGACTGTCGGCACCCGGGGCGCCGTCAGATGGGAGCGGCGTTCACGGGTGCCCACCGTGCGGAGCGCGGGTGCGCGGCGGGAGCCGATGGGGGCGTTGAAGGTGCCGTAGGTGCTCATCGCGGTTGATTCTGCCTCACCGTCGGTGTGGGTGCCGTAGGGGAAACAATGGGGTGGTTCAGGTCGTACGCCGTCTCCATGGTGTATGTCGTTGCTCGCGCGGTTCCCCGCGCCCCTCAGCGGCGTTCCAGTTCATGGCGTAGATCATCGAGGTCGTTTCCGCCTGCCATCTGCCTGGTCAGCTCGTCCAGGGTGATCTCGTGCCGCTCGTGGTTGCCGACCATCGTGCCCCTCTTCAGCAGCACGAAGCGGTCGCCGACCATATACGCGTGGTGCGGGTTGTGTGTGATGAACACAACGCCCAGGCCCTCTTCCCGGGCCGTGGCCACGAGCTTCAGGACCTCGCCGGACTGCTTCACGCCGAGCGCCGCCGTCGGTTCGTCCAGGACCAGGACCCGCGCGCCGAAGTGCACGGCCCGCGCGATGGCCACGCACTGGCGTTCACCGCCGGAGAGGGTGCCGATGGGCTGGTCGACGTCCCGGAGGTCGATTCCCATGGTGCGCAGCTCCGCCCACGTGGCGCGGCGCATGTAGTCGACGTCCAGGCGCTTGAAGGGGCCCACGCCCTTGCGGGGTTCGGAGCCGAGGAAGAAGTTCCGCCAGACCGGCATCAGCGGGACGACGGCCAGGTCCTGGTAGACCGTGGCGATACCGCGGTCCAGGGCCTCGCGCGGGGAGGAGAGCTTCGTCTCCTCGCCGTCCAGGCGCAGGGTGCCGCCGTCGTGCTGGTGCAGCCCCGAGATGATCTTGATCAGGGTGGACTTGCCCGCGCCGTTGTCGCCGAGGACGCAGGTGATCTCGCCCTCGTCGACCTCCAGGGAGACGCCTTCGAGGGCGCGGATGTTGCCGTAGTGCTTGCTGACGTCCGCCAGCTCGACGAGTGTCACTCGGTGGCCTCCGCGCGCTTGCGGACCCAGGCGTTGAGCAGGGTCGCGAGGAGCAGCATCGCTCCGAGGAAGAACTTGAACCAGTCGGGGTTCCACTCGGCGTAGACGATGCCCTTGCTGGTCATGCCGAAGATGAACGCGCCGACCGCCGATCCGACCGCGCTGCCGTAGCCGCCGGTGATCAGACAGCCGCCGATGACGGCCCCGATGATGTAGATCAGCTCGTTGCCGACGCCCTCGCCGGACTGGACGACGTCGTACGAGAAGAGCAGGTGCTGGCCGGAGATCCAGGCGCCGAGGGCGACGCCCATGTAGAGGCCGATCTTGGTCTTGGCGACCGGGACACCGACCGCGCGGGCCGCGTCCTGGTTGCCGCCGACCGCGAAGATCCAGTTGCCGGCGCGGGTGCGCAGCAGGATCCAGGACGCGAGGGCGACCAGGCCCAGCCACCACAGGATCGTGATCTTGAAGTCGACGCCGCCGATGGTCAGCGTCGAGGCGAAGACGTCACGCGCGCTCTCGAAGCCCTCCATGTCGGCGATCGACTTGGTGGAGACCGTGCCGTCGATCAGCTTGGTGAAGCCGAGGTTCATGCCGGTCAGCATCAGGAAGGTGCCGAGCGTGATGATGAAGCTCGGCAGCCTGGTGCGGGTGAGCATGATGCCGTTGAAGGCGCCGATGGCCAGGGTGACCAGGAGCGAGACCCCTACGCCGACCCAGGTGTCGGCGGTCATCTGGTAGCTGAACATCGAGGACACGAGGGCCGACGAGGTCACCATGACGCCCGCCGACAGGTCGAACTCGCCGCCGATCATCAGCAGGGCGACGGGGACCGCCATGATGCCGATCGTCGAGGAGGCGTACAGGACCGTGCTCAGGCTGGCGGCGCGCAGGAAGCCGTCGGCGACGAGCGCGAAGAAGACGAAGACGGCGATCGCGCCGACGACCGAGCCGAGTTCGGGGCGGCTCAGCAGCTTGCGGAGGGGGGACGTTTCGAGGAGTCGCTCGTCCACCGTGGTCGCGCTCATCGGGTGCCCCGCTCGGTGTACTCCTCCAGCGCGGCGGCCTGGTCCTTGGTGATGATCTGCGGACCGGTGAGCACCGGCTTGCCGCCGCCGAGGACGTCGTCGTTGTACTTGTACAGCCACAGCAGGTCCACGGCCTCGTAGCCCTGGAGGTAGGGCTGCTGGTCCACGGCGAAGCCGAGCGTGCCGTCCTTGAGCGAGGCCGCCACCTTGGCGTTGAGGTCGAAGGTGTCGATCTCGGCGTCGCTGCCGGCGCCCTGCTTGGCCTTGACGGCGGTGTCGGCGTACGGGGCGCCGAGCGTGACGACCGAGTCGATGGAGCTGTCGGCCTGGAGCTTGGCCTCGATGGCGGACTGCACGTCCGGCATGCTCGTGCCGTTGACGTACAGGTCCTGGACGGTGCCGTCGAAGGTCTTCTTCACGCCGTCGCAGCGCTGTTCGTGCCCGACGTTGCCCTGCTCGTGCAGCACACACACGGTCTTCTTGCGGCCGCGCTTGTTCAGCTCCTCGCCGACGGCCTCGCCGGCGATGGTCTCGTCCTGGCCGATGTGGGTGAGCGCGCCGAAAGCCTTGGACACCTCCGAGCCGGAGTTCACGGTGATCACCGGGATGCCGGCCTTGCGGGCGCGGGCCACGGCCGCCTTCATGGCGTCCGGCTTGGCGAGGGTGACGATGATCCCGTCGACCTGCTTGTCCACGGCGGCGTCGACGAGCTGCGCCTGCTGCTGGGCCTCGTCGTCGTGGGAGTACAGGAAGTTGATGTTGTCCTTGACGGCGGCCTGCTTGGCGCCGTTCTGGACGATGTCCCAGAAGGTGTCGCCATCACCGGAGTGGGTGATCATCGCGAAGGTCCAGCGGGGGGTGTTCACCGCCGCCTTGCCCTGGGCCGCCGCGGCCTTGCGGGCGTCCTCGGCGCGTTTGCCGCCGGTGCTGCTGCAGCCGGCCGTCGACAAGGCGGTCGCACAGAGTGCCCCCGCCAACGCGATCCCTGTCCAGGTCCGAAACCGTGCCACGAGGACGTGCCCTTCTTGCTGTGTTCAGTGGTGCGCGTGGGCCCGGTGACCTCGGTGATCTCACCAGACCCAAACGCCCCAGTATCGAACACAGGCATCGTGCGCAGCGTGACCGGGGAGGCACGAGTCGGTCGCATTGTCCGGACATTGCGACGAACCTGCGCCCCGGGAGCAGGGCGGTTACGGCCTTACGAGGAGCTGGAACTCGAAGGAGTAGCGGCTCGGCCGGTAGATGTGGTCGCCGAACTCGACCGCGCGGCCGGTGTCGTCGAAGGTGGTGCGCTGCATGGTGAGCAGCGGCGCGCCCTCGTCCTCGGTGAGCCGCTCGGCCTCGGCGGCGGTGGCGGAGCGGGCGCCGATGGACTGGCGGGCGCTGTGCAGGGTGATACCGGCGGCGCGCATCAGCCGGTAGAGGCCGGTGGCCTCCAACTGGGCGGTGTCCAGGTCGAGCAGCCCGCCGGGCAGGTGGTTGCACAGATACGCCATCGGCTCGCCGTGCGCGAGGCGCAGCCGCTCCACGCGGTGGACGTCGCTGCCCTCGGTGACGCCGAGCGCGGCCGCCACTTCGGCGGAGGCCGGGACAACGGTGTTGACCAGGACCTTGGTGGCGGGGCGCTGGCCCGCGGCCTCCAGGTCGTCGTAGAGGCTGCTGAGCTCCAGGGGACGCTTGACCTGGCTGTGCACGACCTGGGTGCCGACCCCGCGGCGGCGGACCAGCAGGCCCTTGTCGACGAGCGACTGGATGGCCTGGCGGACGGTGGGCCGGGAGAGGCCGAGCCGTGCGGCGAGTTCGATCTCGTTGCCCAGCAGGCTGCCGGGGGTGAGCGCGCCGTGCTCGATCGCGGCCTCCAGCTGCTGGGACAGCTGGAAGTACAACGGCACCGGGCTGCTCCGGTCCACACTGAGGTCGAGCGACACGGTCGGGTCCACTTCTGGTTTCGGCACGGGGCGAGCGTAGCTCCGCGGCCGGTTGACGGGAAGTCGTGTAGTTCGATTGTCCGGACATACGCATTGACAGGGTGCCGGATGCGACCGCACTTTGTTCCCATGCGCATCGGAGTCATCGGTACAGGTCGGATCGGCACCATCCATGCGAACACACTGAGCCGGCACCGGGAGGTCGGTTCGCTGATCCTCACGGACGCCGATCCCGCGCGGGCCGCGGAGCTGGCTCTGCGGCTGGGCGAGACGGCGGCTCCGGGAGTGGACGAGATCTTCAAGTGGGGCGTGGACGCCGTGGTGATCACCACGGCCACATCCGCGCACGCCGAGCTGATCGGACGGGCGGCGCGCTCGGGGCTCCCGGTGTTCTGCGAGAAGCCCATCGCGCTGGATCTGCCCGGCACGCTCCAGGCGATCGGCGAGGTCGAGACCGCCGGGACGATCCTTCAGATGGGTTTCCAGCGCCGCTTCGACGCGGGGTACGCCGGGGCCCGGGAGGCGTTGCGCGCGGGGCGACTCGGACGGCTGCACACCGTACGGGCGCTGACCAGCGACCAGGCGGCGCCGCCCGCCGACTATCTGCCGCTGTCCGGCGGGCTGTACCGGGACACGCTGATCCATGACTTCGACGCGCTGCGCTGGGTGACCGGGCGCGAGGTGGCCGATGTGTACGCGGCCGGGTCCGACGCCGGTGGCGCGATGTTCCGTGCCGCGGGGGACGTGGACACGGCGGCGGTGGTTCTCACGCTGGACGACGGCACGCTGGCGACGGCCACGGCGACGCGGCTGAACGGCGCGGGCTACGACGTGCGCATGGAGCTGGCCGGGGAGCGGGACACCATCGTGGTCGGCCTCGACGACCGGACCCCGATCGCGTCCACCGAGCCGAGCGGACCACCGGCCGCGGACAAGCCCTGGCCCGGCTTCCTGGAACGCTTCGGCCCCGCCTACGAGGCCGAGCTCGCGGCGTTCGTCGAGGTGGTGCGGGGTGAGCGGGCCAACCCCTGCGACGGCCACGAGGCCCTGCAGGCGCTGCGGGTGGCCGAGGCGTGCGAACTGTCCAGGCGCGAGCGAAGACCGGTACGGCTGGCGGAGATCCCGGGCGGGCCCGAGACGGCCGTGGTCTGACACCTACCAGCGCACCGGCAGGCCGCGCATGCCCCGCATCAGCATGCCCGGGAGCCATGCGCCGGGCGGACCGTCGAGGGCGAGGCCGGGGGCTCGCTCCACGAGCGTGCGTATCACCGTACGCGCTTCCAGGCGGGCCAGCGGGGCGCCCAGGCAGAAGTGGATGCCGTGGCCGAAGGCCACATGGCCGCGGTTGTCGCGGCGGATGTCGAAGCGGCCCGGGTCGGGGTAGCGGTCCGCGTCCCGGTCCGCCGCGGTGAGGCAGATCATCACCGGCTCGCCCGCCTCGATCCGGGCGCCGCCCATCTCCAGGGGCTCGGCGGCGTAGCGGAAGGTGGCGTTCTCCACCGGGCCCTCGTAGCGCAGCATCTCCTCGACCGCGCCGTCGATCAGGGTCATGTCCGCCCGCAGCGCGGCGAGTTGCTCGGGATGGGTGAGCAGGGCATGGACACCGCTGGTGATGAGGTTGACCGTGGTCTCGTGGCCCGCGATCGTGCTCGTCGGCGTGGAAGGTGGTGAGCAGGACCACCTGCGGGGCGTCGGGGCGGCCGCGCAGGCGTTCCGTGGCGGTGAGGCCGTCCACCGAGGGCATCCGGATGTCCATCAGGACGACGTCCGGGCGGGTGCGCTCGACGAGTTCCCCGACCTCGGCGCCGTCGGAGGCCTCGCCGACGATCTCGATGTCGTCCGCGCCGCCCATCATCAGGGACAGACCGGCCCGGACCAGCGGGTCGTCGTCGACGAGGAGCAGTCTGATCGCTGTCATGGAGCTTACGTAATCATGATTGCCGGGGCGGGATGCGCACCGTGCGGCTAGATTGCCCGGCGGACCGTCCACCGAGGGGGAATTGCGTGCGTTACCGGCTTCTGGGCCGTACCGGCCTGCGGGTGTCCGAGCTGTTCCTCGGGGCCATGACCTTCGGTGAACAGGACGGGGCGGGTGTGCCCCCGGCGGAGTGCGCACGCATCCTCGACGCGTACGCCGACGCCGGCGGCAATGTGATCGACACCGCCGTCAACTACCGTGACGGACTGAGCGAGACGATCGTCGGTGAGCTGCTCAAGGGGCGCCGCGACCGTTTCGTGCTGTCCACCAAGTACACCTGCTCGCGCGACGGCGAGGACCCGAACGCCGCCGGCAACCACCGCAAGAACCTGACGCTGTCGCTGGAGACCAGCCTGCGTCGGCTCGGCACCGACTACATCGACGTGTACTGGGTGCACATCTGGGACCGCAACACGCCGGTCGAGGAGACGATGCGCGCCCTCGACGACGCCGTCAGCTCCGGCAAGGTGCTCTACCTCGGCATCTCGGACGCGCCGGCCTGGCTGGTCGCGCGCGCCAACACCCTGGCGGAGCTGCGGGGTTGGACGGAGTTCGCCGCGCTCCAGGTGCCGTACAGCCTGCTGAACCGGGACATCGAGCGGGAACTGCTGCCGATGGCCGAGGCGTTCGGGATGTCGGTGGCGGCGTGGAGCCCGTTGCAGGGCGGGATCCTGTCCGGCAAGTACACGCGTCCCGGCGGGGTCGGCGGGGACGAGCCCGCGCGGCTGGACGCGGGCTCCGTCGGCGAGCGGGAGCACACCGTGGCGCGGGCCGTGCAGTCGGCGGCGGACGAACTCGGCGTGTCCCCCTCGCAGGTCGCCCTCGCCTGGACCATGGCCCGCTCCGACGCCGTGCACCCGATCGTCGGCGCGCGGCGCGTCGAACAGCTCGTCGACAACCTCGGGGCGGCCGAACTCACCCTGCCCGCCGAGGTGGTGGCGAGGCTGGAGGAGACGACCGGCTTCCGGCTGGGCTTCCCGGCCGAGTTCATCGACGGGACCTCGCGGTGGGTCTACGGGGCGGCGGGACAGCGCGTGGTGCCCCGCCGCGTGCGCTGAGGTCTCAGGCCCGCAGGACGACGCCGTGGCGGGTGCGCAGCCGGTGCAGTTCCCAGCGGACCACCGCGGTCACCGAGGCCGGTCCGGCGAGCACGGCGAGGATCTGGACGAGGGGCGGCCCTGGCGGCAGCCCGCCCGTCACCAGGCTGATCAGGGAGAACTCCCAGACCAGGACGCCGGTGAGCAGCGCCGGGAGCGCCGCGTGCACACCCGCCGAGTTGAACCCGGTACGGACGGCGGGGCCGGTGGCGAACCCGATGAAGAACAGCAGCCAGAAGAAGGGCAGGACCAGCGTCAACTGCATCCAGGGGAAGCCCTGTTCGAGATCCGCGGAGGTGCGGTCCTCCACCCGGACGATCGCTACCAGACACAGCGGTACGGCGGTGATGGCGCCGATGTAGAACAGCGCCGACCGCCCGGCCGCGCGCAGCCGGGGCCGCATCTCGGCCTTCGTCCGGGGCGAGGCCATGCGGAACAGGAACGCGATCACCACGGGCGCGCTCAGAAGCAGCAGCGGCGGGGTGATGGCCAGCCGCATCATGTACTGCTCCTGCGCCTCGCTGACGTCCTCCGGCTTGCCGTACATGACCAGCAGCAGGACCGACATGGCGGCCGCCGTCCAGGTTCGCGCCCGCTGCACGCGCGCCACGTCCGGGTCCTCGATACGACGGTGTCCGCGCGGCGGGAACAGCCGGTGCGCCTGGCTGCGGGCGGAGCGGGCGAAGACGTAGCCGGCCATCAGCGGCACGGTCACGAACCAGGCGCAGGGCAACACGATCAACGCCCAGGCACAGCCGTGGATCCGGGGCCGCCCGGCCCGCAACAGCACCCGCAGCGGCGGCCATTCGGCGGCCCCCAGGCCCCTCAGCGCGCCCCACAGTGTCGTGGGCTGCTGCGGTTGCGGAACGTAGGGGTGCGGGCCCGGGTAGGGGTGGGGCGGCGGACAGCCGCCGTACGGGGGCGGGGGCTGCGGCGGGACGTACGGTCCCGGATGCGGGGGCGGCGGGTACGGTCCGCCGTGCGGCGGCCAGGACGGCGGCGGCGATGGTGGCGGCTGATACGGATTGTCGGGTCCCCCGAAACTCACGCTGCTGATGTCCTTCCCGTTCGCATGGGGCTGCGGGCCGCATGGTCGGCCCATCCACTCACACAAGTCAACTCGCTTCACCGCGGCAGGACATGGCCATCGGCACGACACGCCCGGACCACGCCCGGGGAACGCCCTGTCAGCGCCCCGCCGATGCTGGCAAGATCACCCCATGCGGACCGTGTACGCCCTGTTCGTGGGCATCGACGACTACCAGGGCCGCGCTCGCCTGCGCGGCTGCGTCAACGACGTGCGGGAGGCGGAGAGCTGGCTGCGCCGACAGGGTGGCGGTCCCGCTCCCGTGATCCGGACCCTGCACGACGGACAGGCCTCCAGGGCGGCCGTGCTGACGGGCATCCGCGACCATCTCGGGCACAGCGGGCCGGACGACACCGCGCTGTTCTGGTTCAGCGGACACGGCAGCGAGCACCGCACCGACGATCCCCGCGAGGCGACCGGCTGGGCGCAGGCGCTGGTGTGCCACGACAGCCTGGAGACGGGCGGCCGGCCGCTGCTCCAGGACACCGAACTCGGGGCGCTGCTCGACGACATCGCGGCGCGCGGCACCCATGTCGTCGCGGTCCTCGACTGCTGCCATGCGGGCGGGGCGACCCGGGAGTCGGTTCCTGCGCCGGCCGGTGCGCGCAGCCGGGGAGTGGACTGGCAGCCGTGGTGGCCCACGTCGGTCGCCCCGCGCGAGACCGGCGGCGCGGACGGCCCCGACCCCGCCCGGCACGTGCTGCTCGCCGCCTGCCGTCCTCGCGAGCGCGCACACGAGAACGCCATCGAGGGCCGGATCCGCGGCTACTTCAGCCACGCGCTGCTGGGCGCGCTGGACCGGCTGGGCCCCATGGCCGCGTACGGCGCTGTGCACGCGCTGACGGAGGAACGGGTGCACAGGATGACCCCGTTCCAGCATCCCGAGCTGCGCGGCCCGGAGAAGGGCCGGTTCCTGTCCGGCGACACGGTGACGACCGAGCCCTTCCTGCTCCGGCACACCGCGTCCGGCTGGGAGATCGACTGCGGTCAGGTGCACGGTCTGCGGGCCCCCGGAGCGGAATTCACGCTGGTCGGCGGAGTAGCGTCGCGCAAGGTCGTCGTACGGCACGTAGGTCCCGAATCCTGCCTGGTGGAGCCGGATGAATGGCAACCAACCCCCGAGGACCGGCACTTGGCGCACCCGGTGACACCGTCGGCGCTCGCGTTCACGCCCGCCGCCGTGACCCTCACCGGCGACCCCGACGCCGTCCTTCTGCTCTCGGCGGCCATGGCCCAGGTGCCGGTGCTCGCGCACGGCGGGGACGGGCTGCCCCTGCGCGTCGCCGTCATGGGCGGATGGGCGCGGGTGACGGGCGGGGCCGGGCATCCGGTGCCCGATCTGCCGCTGCGGTCACAGGCGGACGCGGACCGGGTCATCGACTGCCTTGCGCACCTGGCCCGTTGGCATCACATCCTGGACCTGCGCAATCCCGACACCTGGCTGTCCTCCCTGGTCCGGGTCACCGTCGAGGGGACGCCGGTGGGCCGGGTGGCGTACTCCGCGGACGGCGAGATCATCTGCTCGTACACCATGGGCGGCCGGGAGCCGCAGGTGAAGATCCGGATCGACAACCTGTCCGGCCGCCACCTCTGGTGTGTTCTGCTCGACCTGACCGATCGCCATGCCTGCTCCCCTCACCTGTACGAGGGCGACTTCATCGCGCCCGGCAGGGCGGGGTCGGCCCGGCACGGGGAGCCCGTGTGGCTGCGGCTGCCGCCGGGGCGGGACGTCGTGCGGGGCGCCTTCGCCCGGGACTGGCTGAAGGTGATCGTCGCCGAGAACGAGCTGAACCTCGCACCGTTCCGGCTGTCCGCCTGGCCGCCCGACGCCCCCGAGGAAGGGGACCGCGAGCACATGAAGCAGGCCGACAGCCCGCTGCTGCGCCTCACCTCACCCACCCACGGGCGCGACGCGGGCGGCCCGCCGCACGACGTGGGCCGCTGGGGCACGGCCCAGGTCGTGGTCCGTACGCAGGTGCCCTGACCCCGGTCACCAGCCCAGGTGGGTGAAGCCGGCCCACGCGGTCAGGTCACCGCCGCTGATCCGTCCGACGCGGGCCCGGAGGTGGGCCGGCATCCCGGGCGGAGGCTGCCGTCGGTCGTTCAGCATCCACAACTGCGCACTGCGCAGGGCCGGTCCGGGCGGCAGACGGTCGTGGCTCATGAAGTGGTGGGTCATGTACATCAGCAGGGACGTCGCCTCGTCGGGCACCGGCCACAGGGAGCCGATCACCGAGCGGGCGCCCGCCACCAGGAACGCCGTGGACAGGCTGTACGCCTCGTCGTAGCCGCGTCCCGACACATTGGTGCGGCAGGCGGCGAGGACCACCACTTCCAGCTCCGGGAAGCGGCTGACCCCCTCGGTCAGCTGCTCGGCCGCCAACTGCCCGCCGGACAGGGCGAGATAGGAGCTGTGCCGCTCACCCTGGCGCACCACCCCGTGGCAGGCCAGATGCAGCAGTCCGCCGCGCTGCCGCCGCAGCCAGTCGGTGACGGCGGCGGGCGTCGCGGTGCCGGGGCCGAGGAGGTCGCCGTGCGGGTGGAAGGCGCGGCGGATGGCCTCGGCCTCCTCACCGGCGTGGTGGAGGTCGCGGGTGGGGTTGCCGACGACCAGGGCCTGCCGGGTGCCGGCGGCGGGCCGTGCGGCGACCTCGCAGAGCAGACGGGCCGAGGGAAGGTAGGAGATGTCCGCCTCGTGGCAGGCGTGGCGGCGGCCCCGCCCGGGCAGCCGGGCCGCGTGCCAGGGCACGGCGCCGAGTTCCGCCATGGGCACCAGGACGACGGAGGGCACCCGGCCGTAGCCGCGCGGCAGGTGTTTCAGGAGCGGCTCCATCACCGCCGTACCGGCCCAGTCGCACAGCCGCTCCAGCGCGGCCCGGCTGACGTCGGCCGGGGGCGGTGGGGCGGAGCCGGGGTCGGTGGGCGGGCCGCCCGCGTCGCGGCCGGGGGTACCGGTGGCGCGGTAGGACGCCAGCTCGGGGGCCTCGACGAGGAGCCGGGGCAGGGGCAGCGCGCGGATCGGGCCCTCGGCGGGGACGATGAGCGCCTGGCCCTCGTCCGCGCGCCGGCCGAAGACCACGCGGTCCGTCATGCTCGGCTGTTCCGCGTTGCCGGGGACGAGATAGACCAGGGCCGTGGCACCGATGGCGCGCAGGGCGGCGCCGATCTCCTCGGGGGACGGCGCCCCGAGCAGTCGCTGCCGCAGCGGGGAGGCGGCCAGGGCCTCCAGGGCGCGGCGGCGCAGCCGGCTGGACGGTCCGGAGACGGGGATCTGCGGCGCGAACGTCAGGCCGGCGTCCGGTTCCGGTACGGCCATGGCGCCGGCCCGCCGCCATTCGTCCGCGAGGTCGTCCCGGCCCAGCGCGGACAGCAGGTCCGGCACCGTGGTCGCCACGGTCGCCGCGTGCAGGGCGAGTCCCCGTCCGGCGTCCAGGGCGCGGACCGCGTCGGCGTGGGCGCCGTCGGCGATGCACCAGCGGGCCACGTCGATGGCGTTCTCGCCCGCGCGCCGGGCGGTCTCGGCGGCGTGGGCGGTACCGGACTGGAGGATGCCCTGCCAGGCCGCCGCCCGCAGGGAGTCGAGCCCGAGGCGCCGGGACTCCTCGTGGTGGCGGCGCTTGGCCTGCCGGTCGCGCGGATGCAGCAGATCGCCCCGGAACCGGTACGCCATGGCGAGGGACATGCCGGTGTTCCCCCACGTCGGGTGCTCCGGCCCGCCGGACAGCCGCAGTGCGTGCCGCAGCCAGGAGATGCCCTGGTCGAGGTGGTGGGGGCAGTCGCGGCGGGGGGCGATCGACATCATGCCGAGCATGCAGTGGGCCATGCCGAGGGTTCCGGCGTTGCGCAGCCACCGTTCGTCGTCCGGCTCCAGCAGGTCCATGGCCTCCTCCAGGAGACCGAGCGCCTCGATGCTCTCGCGGTGGTTCCTGGCGAACAGCGCGCGTGCCGTCCGTGCGAGCCCCACGTCGCTGAGCCGGTCGGCGCGCGCGTTCCGCGGCAGCACCTCGACCTGCCGTCGCACCTCGTCCAGGGGGGTCGCGGCCGGGAAGTCGTCCGCGGTGAGGTCGCCGCCGGTGCGGCGCGCCCGGAGAATCGACAGATTGCTGCGGGCGGCGTCGAGGTAGGACTCCAGGTTGGGCCGGTCCATCTGGTCGGGCGACATGCGCGCCAGGGCGGACTCCATCTCCCGGACCTGTAGGGCCAGTTCCGTCTCGTCCTCCCGCCGCGTGGCCTGGTGGGCGCGGTACCCGGCCAGTTGCGCGGCCATGGCCAGGCGCTGCTGCTCGTTGAACGCGGGCGAGTCGGCGTGCCGGGCCAGGTCCTCGACGGCGGAGTCGAAGTCGTCCTCACCGCCGCCCAGTTGGGCCAGATGGAGGCGTACTCCGGCGTGGGACACCTCGACCGCGTCGCGCTCGGGGCTGCCGACGGGCAGCAGGGAGCGGGCCTCCTCCAGACGGACGAGCGCCGCCTCCAGCTCGGCGGGCTCACCGAGTTGCTGCAAGGCGTGGATCCCGCTGGCGCCCAGGATGCCGGCCTGCCAGGACTGCTCCTGCGGCCCGTACCGCCGTGCCTCGCGCAGGAGTTCCTCACGCCGTCCCTCGTCGGCGACGGGCTGGTCGAACAGCAGGTGGGGCAGCACGCTGAGGATCTGTCCCGCGCGTGTCCCGGACATCACGGTGCCCCGGGGCAGGGCCTTCCAGTCCTGGTACAGCATGTCGTAGGCCTCGCGCCCGTTCGCGCAGCCCAGGTGGTCGAGGACGAGGGTGGTGAGCCGGGCCATGTCCTGCCCGTCGTTCATCCCCTGGCGTGCGCCGAGTTGGATCTCGTAGAGGAGCACATGCAGGTCGTAGGTCTTCTGCGGCATGTCACCAGTCCCGTTCCGGCCGCCGCGGCGCGGCCTGTGTCCTGTAGGGCGCGAGTACGCCGTTGAGCCAGCGCTCGCCCTCGTCCGTCCCGAAGTCCACGGAGGGCGTGCCCGTGGTTTCGAGCACCGGTGCCCCGCCCCGGTCGTCGAAGAGGACGGCGACCCGGTCGGCGGGTTCGCGTTTCGAGGGCCAGACGAACCCCTGTGCCCAGGGTTTCGTGCGGCGGCGGATCCAGTGCCCCCAGTCGCGGGTCTGCGGATAGTCCGCGCCCTCGGTGTGCACCAGCCAGGTGTCCTGCGCGACCGCCGCGAGGTCGGCCCCGGACATCAGGGACAGGACCTCGATGTCGGCGGCCAGCCGCAGGAAGGACAGGCTGCGCCGCTCGAACGCGACGCGGGGCAGCAGCCGCGGACTTCCGTCACTGTCGAAGGGCAGCGAGCGCAGCAGCACCTCGCTCACGGCCGCGCCCACGCCGAAGCCGACGTAGAGGTAGCCGTACGGGTCGTGGGGGGTGCTGTCGAACCGGCCGCCGTAGTAGAAGGGGTGCGAGGGGCGGGTGTTGTACGCCGTCGGGGCGCGGTGCGTGGAGTGGACGC
Source organism: Streptomyces sp. P17 (assembly GCF_032436805.1). Classification (NCBI taxonomy): domain Bacteria; kingdom Bacillati; phylum Actinomycetota; class Actinomycetes; order Kitasatosporales; family Streptomycetaceae; genus Streptomyces; species Streptomyces sp. P17. The sequence goes on from NZ_JAVRBF010000030.1 coordinate 27,309, forward strand.
GGTAGACGGGTGTACCGGCGCGCAGGAGCGCGCGGGTGGGTTCGCCCGGCAGGGTCTCGGGGGGCGGGTACTTGCCCATCGGCTACTCCCCTCCCCCGTCGGCCACGGCCGCCAAGGCCCGTGCGGCTCCCAGCAGTTCGGCGTCCCGGCCGCGGCCCAGCAGGTCGGCCGGGGTGCCGTCCCACCATGTGGTGCGGGACAGCCACCAGTCGGCCGAGCCCCAGGGGTCGGTCTGCGCGCACAGCACGGAGTTGACCTCGGGCACGATCCTCCAGGGCAGGGTGCCGGCCTCGAACTGGAACAGCGGCAGCCGTCTGCGGCCGTCCTCGCCGGACAGCGCGATCAGCAGCGGGTCGGCGTGCGGCCACCACTCCAACGCGGGCTGTGCGAGCAGGCGTTCACGTACGGGGCCGAGGACGGGTCCCACCATCGGGTTGCCGTCGAGCACGAGCATGCACAGGTCGACGGCGGCGTAGCCCTCGTGGAGGGCAGCGGCGGGCGGGCCCGCGTACCGTCCCGGGTCGCCGTCCTGACGCAACCGGGCACCCTCCGCGGCCGGGAGCGCGTCGAGCACGGTCCGGGCCGCCCGCTCGGCAGCCGGTTCCCGGTCGAGGCCCGCGGCCCGCAACTCGGCGAGCGCCTCGCCGAGGGCCTGCCGAGCGTCGTCGCCGAGCAGCCGGGACAGTCTGCCGAAGTCGGCCGCGAACGCGGCGAGCACCATGAAGGGGTTCACCCGCATCGGGGACCTTTCTCCTCGCTGACTTGTAACTCCCCTGGCTCAGGGCGGTGTTGGGTCGCCCGGAGCACGTCCGCGATCAGTTCGGCGAGCAGGGGTCTGCGGACGACCAGGTGCAGTTCGCGGTCCCGCACCGAGTCGGCGGACAGCGCCGACCACAGGGCGCTCACGCTGCTCCCCGGGGGCAGCCCGCCGCGCCCCGCACCGAGCAGGGGGAAGCAGATCGAGCGCAACGGCGGGGCCAGGGCGTCGCGTTCCTCGTCCATCAGGGCCAGCGCCCGAGCCGCCGCGCCGGCGACGTCCTGCGGGGTGACGTCGTAGTCGTTGGTGCCGGGCCGGGGGACGGTGACGGCCGCGTGGTAGATACGGCGGACACCGCGCGCTGCGAGGGCGCCAGGACCGGTGGGCGCGACGGTGCCGGGGAGGACCGGGCGCCCCGACACGTCGTTCTCCCGGCGCCACCGGACCAGTTCCTCGTGCACCGGGTCGGCGGTCACATCGCCCCGCGCGTCACGCACGGCACCGGCCCGGCGCAGCGCGGCCGGCACGGAGGCCTTGAACATCCCGGGCAGGGCGAGGTGGGTGTTGGTGGGCGAGACGATCACATCCACGTTCCGGAGGAGTTCGACGGGGTGCACATGGAGCGTGACGGCGACGGGTCCGACGCGCAGCGTGCGGTGCTGCAAGTGCGGTGCGAGGAGGGCGGGTCCGGCACCCTGGGTGCGTCGCGCTCCGGTGCCGGCGAGCCAGCAGACCTGCTCGGCGACCTGGGCGAGGACCATCTCCTCCTGGCTCTTGCGGAACCGTTCGACGCTGACGCTGTAGGCGCGTGCCGCGAGTTTGCGCCGGTCCGCCGCCGGACGGTCACGCATTCCGGGGGCGAGGCCGAGCGTGAACTCGGCCGCCGTCCGGAGGCAGCCCCCGCCGAGCCGGGTCACGGCGGTGCGGAGCAGGTTCTCGACCTCGACGGGCCAGGCGTCGGCGACCGAGCCGGAGTGCGGGGCCGCCGCGCGCCGCAGCAGCGGGAGGTCCAGGTCACGGATCCGGACCAGGCCCTCCACCCGGACCATCTTCACCTCCCTGAGGACCGACGCGACCTCGAACTCCGCAGCACCAGGGGACATGATGCCCATGATCGTGGGCGCGCCGCACCGGCCACAAGTGCCGTACGGTGCGCGCGCCTGCCCACGCCAGCGGGCGGGGAGGCGGCCGGGGCGGGAGTTGACAGGGCGTCACTCGGTCGGGAACAGGGCGCAGTTGGGGCGGCACCGCCTCAGACGGCCCGTCTCACCCGCCCGTCTCACCCCCAGGGCAGCCGGGCCCGTACCTCGAAGCCGCCGTCCGCCGTCGGCCCGTGTTCCAGGTGGCCGCCCGCGAGGGTCGCCCGTTCCGTCAGCCCGATCAGTCCCTGCCCGGAGCCCGGCACATGCGGTACGTCGTGCTCAGGCGCCGGGTTGTGTACGCGGATGTCGAGGCCCTCGCCCGGTCCCCCGGTGACCGTGAGGGTGACCTCGGTGCCGGGGGCGTGCTTGCGGGCGTTGGTCAGGCCCTCCTGGGCGATGCGGTACGCGGTGCGGCCCACGGAGGCGGGGACGGCGGCGGGGTCGGTGACGCGGTTGTCGAGGGCGACCTTCATCCCGGCCTCGCGGGACTCGGCGACGAGCGCCTCCAGCCCGCCGAGGGTCGGCTGGGGCCGGCTGGAGTCGTCGCGCTCCCCCGCCCGCAGTACGCCGATGATCTCCCGCAGGTCCTGGAGGGCCTCGTGCGCGCTCTCCCGGATGACCCCGGCGGCCCGCGCGATCTCCTCCTGGGGTGCGTCGGGCCGGAACTCCAGAGCGCCCGCGTGCACGCTCAGCAGGGTCAGCCGGTGAGCGAGGACGTCGTGCATCTCCCGGGCGATGGCCTCGCGCGCCAGCCGCTGGGCCTGCTCGGCCCGCAACTGCGCCTCGGTCTCGGCACGTCGGGCGCGGTCGCGCAGGCTGAGCATGAGCTGGCGCTTCGAGCGGACGAACATGCCCCAGCCGACGACGGCGCCGGTCAGCACGACACCGATGAAGAGTGTCCAGCCGTACGGGATCTCGGGGTCGGGCCGGTACCAGTAGAAGAGCGGCGTCAGTGCCAGCGCGGTGCCGCTCACCCAGGCGACGTACCGGAAGGGCCGGTGCACGGCGAGGGTGAACATCGCGACGAGGGCCGCGCCGCCCGCGGTGGCGGACAGGAGGCCGACGGGGAGCATCGCCACGGCGAGCCCGAGCGGCAGGCGGCGGCGCAGCCAGACCGCCGCGCAGGCGACGGCGCCGAGCAACTGGTCGAGGGCGGCCACGGCCTCGGGGAGATCCTCCTGGTCCAGGGCGTCGGCGCTGAGCAGGCCGAAGAAGACGGCCACCAGGAAGCAGGAGAAGTCGACCGCCCAGTCACGCGTGGTACGCCGGTACCGGCGATCCGGGCGCTCGCCGTCGGGGTCCAGTTCCTTCACCACGGCCGAGGGCAGCAGCCAGCGCTGCTCGACGAAGGGCTGCGACTCGGGCCCCGGCATCTCACCACTCACGGTCGACAAATCTACGCAGACTCGCGCCGCGGCACCCCTGCCTGAGCGAGATCGCCGACCAAAGTCGCGGCACCGCAGACTTTCGGCGCGGCGGTCCCAACAGCCCGGCGACTTCCGTCGGGCCCGGTCTCGCCCCGCGGCCGATGTGCGTGGGGGGTCCGCGGGGCGAGGGTCTTGCCATGAAGGAATTGCCGGAACTCCTCGGTGTCCTGGCGCTGATCCAGGGCGGCGCCGGGCTGCTGAACGAGTTCACCGACTGGGACTGGGGCCTCGTACAGCGGCTCGGTCTTCTCGACGGCTACGAGATCTACGGAGGCGTCACCCTGCTGGTGCTGGCGCTCGCGCTGTTCGCCGTCGCCCGGACTCAGCAGTCGTAGTCGATCAGATCGAACGAGGCGTAGTGGTCGGAGGTGTAGTAGTCCTCCTGGTTCGCCTCACCGGTGACGATCCGGCGCGCTCCGCGCGTGGAGACGCCCGGGGTCTTGACCGTGTACTCGTGGTAGTAGCCGGACGAGTGGCTGGGCAGGATGCCTTCCCGGTTGTAGAAGACGGACCCGTCCTGCGTGTACGGGAAGGGACCGCCCTGCTCGATCAGTTCGAGCGTGTCGTACGCCTGGGAGGGCAGATCGCCGTAACAGATGCTGCCCACCGCGGCGGCGGCCGGGGTGGCGGTGACGGTGCCGCCGACGAGGAGGGCGGACAGGACGGCGGCCGCGGCGCCGATGCGAGTGATTCGTGGGGGGAATCTCATGCCTCCCATGATGACGCGCGTAGACAGTGGCATGTCAATGACAACTCTAGAGAATTTCCTTTCAAGTCCGAGGAGTTTTCAGGGAGTTAACCTGACGCGTCAGGCGTCCTCGGGGAGTCCGAACTCGCCGTACTCCGGCTTCCCGGCCAGGTCGTACGTCCGGATGGTGACGCCCTTCGAGGTGACGCTGCCGCCGGTGCTGCGGAAGGCGGTCGGGGCGGTGCCCTCCGGGAACAGGCGGCGGCCCGCGCCCAGGACGACCGGGAAGGTCAGCAGGTGCAGGGTGTCGAGGACGCCGAGGCCCAGCAAAGAATGGACGAGCGCGCCGCTGCCGTGGATCTGGAGTTCGCCGTCGGTGCGTTCCTTGAGAGCGGTGACCTCCTTGGCCAGGTCTGCGCTGATGACGGTGGTGCCGGCCCAGTCCGGGTCGGTGAGGGTGGCCGAGACGACGTACTTGGGCAGGGCGTTGAGCCGCGAGGCGACCGGGTCCTCGGGGTCGGTCACCCTGGGCCAGTACGAGCTGAAGATGTCGTAGGTACGGCGGCCGAGGAGGTAGGCGCCGGAGCGGTCGAAGACGTCGTTGATGAAGCGGCCGAAGTCGTCGTCGGCGTACGGGAAGCTCCAGCCGCCGTGCTCGAAGCCGTCGCGGGTGTCCTCCTGGGGGCCGCCGGGGGCCTGGTAGACGCCGTCGAGGGTGACGAAGATCGTGGAGACCAGCTTGCCCATGGCGGGTACCTGCTTCCTGGTGCGGGGTCTGTTGTCATCAGGGCAGACGCCGCGGGCCCCCGCAACTCATCGGTCCAGCCGACGTGCGTGGAGAACAGTCCGCGTCGGCGAGGCTCTCGGCGGTGAGGGACTGCAGGATCACCCGGCCGTTGCCCTCCAGGGTGGCCAGGGAGGGGCCCTCGCCGCCGAAGACGGCGTTCATCATGCCCTGGCGGTTGAGGCCGGTGAACTTCTCCAGGACGAAGCCCTCGCCGCCCTTCATGCCGGTCTTGCCGCCCTGGAAGGCGATGCCGAAGTCGACGGTGGACTCGGCGGCGACGAAGGCGTCCTTCTCGGCGAACCGCGCGCGGGTGCCGTCCGGCTCCACGGCGCGCATCTCGCCCGGGAGGACGCCGGCGAAGCCGACGGTGCCTTCGCCGCCTGGGAGGTGAAGTACTGGAATGCCGGGGATTCGCCCGCGAGGGCGCGCCGGCCCACCTGCATGGCGTTGCCCATGGCCTGGCGGAGCATGCCGCCCATGGCGCCGGCGCCCTTGATGTCCGTTCGCCGCCAGCGCGCGGGGGCCGTGGCCGCTGGGATGGAGGCATGACTACTGACAACGGAACTCTTCACGGCAAGGTCGCCCTCGTGACCGGCGGGAGCCGGGGCATCGGCGCGGCGACGGCGGTACGGCTGGCCCGGGCCGGGGCGGATGTGGCCGTCACCTACGTCAGCGGCAAGGACGCGGCCGCCGACGTCGTACGGGCCGTCGAGGCGCTCGGGCGGCGGGGGCTGGCGCTGCGTGCGGATTCGGCGGACGCCGGGGAGGCGGTGGGGGCGGTGGCTCGTACGGCCGAGGCGTTGGGCGGGCTGGACGTACTGGTCAACAACGTGGGGGTCGGCGTGCTCGGGCCGCTGTCGTCCCTGTCGCTCGACGATGTGGACCGGGTGCTGGCGGTGAATGTGCGGGGCGTGTTTCTCGCCTCCCAGGCCGCGGCCTCGCTGATGTCCGAGGGCGGGCGGATCATCACGATCGGGACGTGTATGACGCAGCGGGTGCCCGGTGCAGGGGGCACGCTGTATGCGATGAGCAAGTCCGCGCTGATCGGGTTGACGAAGGCGCTGGCTCGGGAGCTGGGGGGTCGGGGGATCACCGCGAACATCGTTCATCCCGGGCCGGTGGACACGGATATGAATCCGGCGGACGGGCCGTATGCGGAGGGTCAGGCGGCGATGACGGCGTTGGGGCGGTTCGGGACGGTGGGGGAGGTGGCCGAGGCGGTGGTGCATCTGGCGGGGGCGGCGTATGTGACGGGGGCGGAGTACGCGGTGGACGGGGGGCACGCGGCGTGAGGTGACGGCGGGGTGTTTTCGCCCCCGCCGCCCCAACCCGTCCCATTCCGGGGCTCCGCCCCGGACCCCGCTCCTCAAACGCCGGAGGGGCTGGCTTCAGCCCGTCCGGCGTTTGAGGACGAGGCCCTTCAGGGCCGAAGCGGGGGTCTGGGGGCGGCAGCCCCCAGGGGACGGTGGGGGTCCCCCCTCTGGGGGAGGGCAGGGGCGGCGGGGGCGAGAACTCCCCGCCGCCCCTCCGGCTCAGCCCCCCAGTTCCTGATGCCGCGCCGCCAACCCCGACGCCCCCTCCTCCGTCAGGGAGCCGAACAGGCGCAGGCGGGAGATTCCGCCGTCCGGGTAGATGTCCACGCGCGCGTGGGTGCCCACGGAGGGCGCCGGCAGGACGAAGCGGTGGTTCGTGTCGGGCTGGAGGCGGGTGCGCGGAAGGACCTCGCGCCAGTCACCGGCCTCGCCGTCCCGCACCGACACCGACGCCCACCCCGCGCTGTTCCCCTTCAGATACGCCGTGTCGATCTCGATCGCCCGGATCCGGGACTGGGATACCAGGCGGTACTGGATCCAGTCATTGCCCTGGTCCCGCCGCCGCCGCGTCTCCCAGCCGTCGTCCATCTTCCGCGAACGGCCCGGCTGGATCGTGTTCGTGGCCGGGGAGTAGAAGAGGTTCGACGCGTCCTCCACCTGACCGCCGTTCTCCAGCGCGACCACGTCGAAGGTGCCCAGCACCGACAGCCACGCCGGATCCGGAACCACCTCGCCGTACACCCGCAGGCGCGCGATGCCGCCGTCGGGGTGCTGGTTCACCCGCAGGTGCGTGAAGCGCTGCTCGACCGAGACCTCGAAGCCGTTCGCCGCGTGGCCTCCGACCGGCGTACGAGGCACCAGCGTCGTCCACTTCACGTCGTCGCCCCGCAGCTCCTCGGGGGACGGGGAGCCCGAGACCGAGGTCGCCTCGATCGACACCGCCTGCGGGTAGTTGCCCCGGAAGTGCGCCGTGTCCACCACGATCCCGCGGATCACACCCGGCGCCCCGAGACGCACCAGCGCCCAGTCGTGGTCCTCCGCCGTCGGCCACGGATGCGACGCCGACACACCCCGCCGGCGCCGCGTCTCCCAGCCGTCCATGATCTTGCCCTTGTGCCCGAAGTGCTCGGGGTCGAACTCCGCGCGCTCGGGGACCAGCAGATTCTCCCGCTGCGCGAAGAACTCGTCGTTGGCGGCGATGACACCGGCCCCGAGCTGCCGGTCGGCGAGGTTGGCGTACTGGGTGAAGGGGAAGTCGGCGGTGCGGTAGTCCGCGTACGGGTCACCGCCTCCGTACGGGTTCGCGTCGCCGGTGAAACTCACAATCGCCGTCACTTCATGTGCCTTTCGGGTGTCGGGGCTGGGGGGAGTGGTCAGTGGGTGCGGGTCAGCAGGTGTCCCCTCGGCTCCGTGAACTCGCCGTCCACGACCACGCGTTCGCCGCGCAGCCAGGTCGACTTCACTACTCCGTACAGGGTCTTGCCCGCGTACGCCGTCACCCGGTTGCGGTGCTGAAGGGCGGCCGGGTCCACGGTGAACGTCTCGTCGGGCGCGAGGACCGCGAAGTCGGCGTCACGGCCCGCCTCGATGGCGCCCTTCCTCCCATCGAGGCCCACGAGTTCCGCCGTACGCGAGGACATCCAGCGCACCACGTCCTCCAGGCCGTGCCCCCGCCTGCGGGCCTCGGTCCACACCGCCGCGAGGCTCAGCTGGAGGCCGGAGATACCGCCCCAGGCCGTGGCGAAGTCGTCCGTCTTGAGGTCGGCCGTGGACGGCGAGTGGTCCGTCACCACACAGTCGATGGTGCCGTCCGCCAGCGCCTGCCACAGCAGGTCCTGGTTGGCGGACTCACGGATCGGCGGGCAGCACTTGAACTCGCTGGCCCCGTCCGGCACTTCCTCGGCGGTGAGCGTCAGGTAGTGCGGGCAGGTCTCCACGGTCACGCGTACGCCCTCCGCCTTCGCCTCGGCGATCAGCGGCAGCGCGTCGGAGGAGGACAGGTGCAGGACGTGCACCCGCGCGTCCAGCCGCCTCGCCTGCGCGATCAGCTGGGCGATCGCCGTGTCCTCCGCGTCACGCGGGCGCGAGGCGAGGAAGTCCGCGTACTTCGGGCCGCCCTGCTGCGGCGCCGCCTCCAGATGGTGCGGGTCCTCCGCGTGCACGATCAGCAGGCCGCCGAAGGAGGCGATCTCGGCCAGGGACTGGGCGAGTTGCTCCTGGTCCAGGTGCGGGAACTCCTCGACGCCGGACGGTGACAGGAATGCCTTGAAGCCGAACACCCCGGCCTCGTGCAGTGGCCGCAGGTCCTTGACGTTGCCGGGCAGCGCGCCGCCCCAGAAGCCGACGTCGATGTGTGCCTTGTCCGCGGCGACCCGCTGCTTCACCCGCAGGTTCTCGACCGTGGTCGTCGGCGGGAGGGAGTTGAGCGGCATGTCGACGAGGGTGGTGATACCGCCGGCCGCCGCCGCGCGCGTCGCCGTCCAGAAGCCCTCCCACTCGGTGCGGCCGGGGTCGTTGACGTGCACGTGGGTGTCGACCAGGCCGGGCAGCAGGACGTCGTCGCCGAGGTCCTCCACACGGGCGCTCTCGACGGATGCGTCGTACGGCAGCACGGCCGTGATCTTCCCGGCGGAAACGGCGACCGTGGCGGCCCGCGTCCCCTCCGGCGTGATGACGCGCGTCGAGCGCAGCACCACTTCTACGTCGGACACCCGGGACCCCTCTCTCTGCCGCCGTCTTACTTCCAGGAAACGCGGTTGACTTCCACGTTACGGAATTCAACGTTCTGTTGAAGAAGTCTTCACCCCCACTCCCGCGTCGTCAAGGGCACACTGCCACCCGGCACCGTTGACGCATCCACTCTGGACGTTTCCATAAAGCGGAATTAGAATTCCAGCAAGCAGAATGTAGCTACGCACAAGCGGGGAGTCAACCGCCTGCCGGGTAGGCTTCTGCCCTTCCGCCAGCCCCGAAAGGAACGCGCCGTGCCGACGTCCAGCGCCAGCACCACCGACTCCGCCAAGTCCAACAGCGGTGGCGTCCAGTCCCTTGAGCGCGCCTTCGACCTGCTGGAGCGGATGGCGGACGCCGGCGGCGAGGTGGGCCTGAGCGAACTGTCCGCGAGCAGCGGACTGCCACTGCCCACCATTCACCGGCTGATGCGCACCCTCGTGGTCTGCGGCTACGTCCGTCAGCAGCCCAACCGGCGCTACGCCCTCGGCCCGCGCCTGATCCGCCTCGGCGAGTCCGCCGCCCGGCTGCTCGGCACCTGGGCGCGCCCCTATCTCGCCCGGCTGGTCGAGGAGACCGGCGAGACCGCCAACATGGCCCTGCTCGACGGGGACGAGATCGTCTACGTCGCCCAGGTGCCGTCCAAGCACTCGATGCGGATGTTCACCGAGGTCGGCCGGCGCGTCCTGCCGCACTCCACGGGCGTCGGCAAGGCCCTGCTGGCCAACACCCCGGACGCCGAGGTGCGCGCGCTGCTCTCCCGCACCGGCATGCCGGCCGCCACGGAGAAGACGATCACCACCGCGGACGGCTTCCTCGCGGCGCTGGACGACGTACGCCGCCTCGGGTACGCCGTCGACGACAACGAGCAGGAGATCGGGGTCCGTTGTCTCGCGGTCTCGGTGCCCGACTCCCCCACCGCCGCCGCCATCTCGATCTCCGGTCCGGCAGGCCGCGTCACCGAGGCGGCCACGGAGCGGATCGTGCCGGTGCTCCAGCAGATCGCCCAGGAACTCTCCGAGGCACTGGCCACCCAGAGCCCCGCGTAACCAGTGCCGCGACAGGCGACGTTCGCCCCGTCGCGACGCCCGGCACGCACTCTCGCCGCACCGGCCGAAAGCCCAGGTACGCCCAGTACGAGGGCTTCCGGCCGGCACGCCGAGAGCACGCACGCACCGGACGCCGCTCCTTGACGGGCGAACGTCGCCTGCCGCGGCACTGGGGGGTGTTTTGAAAGTCCCGCACAGCACCCACGGCGCCCGGCACGCACCCTCGCCGCACCGGCCAAAGACCCAAGTACGTCCAGTACGAGGGCCTTCGTCCGGCACGCCGAGGGCACGCACCGAACACCGCGGGCACCGCACAGGACTTTCAAAACACCCCCTAGCGCTTCTGCTCCCCGAAGAGATCAACCGCGTTCCGTACCTCCGTCAGCCCCCGCGACAGTGCGCTCACCGAGCCGATCGCGCCGGCGATCAGCAGCAACGACCGCTGCAGCCGGGGGATTTCGGGGGCACCGCTGATCGTCATCGCGGCCAGGGCCGCGAGTTCGTCCTCCGCGACCCCCCGGTCCGGGAACTGGGCCGGGAGCGCGGCGAGTTCGCGGCGCAGCCGGGACACCGCGGTCCGCAGTTCCGCCACTCTCGGATCCTCGTCGCTGCCGGTCACCGGCCTCTGCCCCAAGCTCCGCAACACAGCTCTCCCCCCGCGCACGCCGTTGTGCGCGTCCACGTAGTGATCCCGCCGAGCACCCCCGTGGCATGGGTCGGGCGCCCTGGGGACGCGGGCCAGTAAACGCCACCGCCGCGCCGGGCGCCACCGCGCGGACCGAAATTCAGCCCCCGTGAACCGTGCCGCCGTCGTGGCGTCAGGTATGCAGGACGCATGACGCAGAACGAACAGCAGGTCGCCGGTCTGGTCCTCGCCGCGGGCGGCGGGCGGCGGCTCGGCGGGCGGCCCAAGGCCCTGCTCGAACACCGCGGACGCCCGCTCGTCGAACACGCGGTCGGGGTGCTGCGCGCGGCCGGCTGCACCCGCGTCCACGTGGTGCTCGGGGCCCGCGCCGCCGCCGTACGGGAGCGCGCGGAGCTCGGTGACTGTGTGCTGGTGGACAACCCGGACTGGGAGCAGGGGATGGGGACCTCGCTGCGGGCGGGGCTCGCCTCGCTCACCGGAACGGGCGCACGGGCCGCACTGGTCTCACTCGTCGATCAGCCCGGCATCGGCGTCGAAGCGGTGGCCCGGGTACTCGCCGCCTACGACGGGGAGTCGTCGCTGGTCTCCGCCGCCTACGCGGGCGTACGCGGGCATCCCGTGCTGTTCGGCGCCGCGCACTGGGCGGGGATCACCCGGGCCGCGACCGGGGATCAGGGGGCGCGCGGCTACCTCAAGGAGCATGCGGCGGAGGTCGGGCTCGTGGAGTGCGGGGACGTGGCCCAGCCGTACGACATCGACACCGAGGCCGACCTGAGCCACCTTGAGTGAGCGAGGTGGCACTGAGCGACACCTTCTGTCGACTCAGAGAATCTCGACATCAACAAACCATTGAAGTTCCACGATGAGGAAACTACTATCCACTGTTCAGAAGCGTCCGACCGCACAGCGGGCGCTCCACACCCCATGCGTGCCGCCTGGCACCCGGTGCCACCGCTGAAGGAAGTGACAGCTCATGTCCGCACCAGCGCCGTCCCCGCTGGCCATCGTCGACGCCGAGCCCCTGCCCCGGCAGGAGGAGGTCCTCACCGACGCGGCCCTCGCCTTCGTGGCCGAGTTGCACCGCCGGTTCACGCCCCGGCGTGAAGAACTCCTCGCCCGCCGTGCGGAGCGCCGCGCCGAGATCGCCCGCACCTCCACTCTCGACTTCCTCCCGGAGACCGCCGCGATCCGCGCGGACGACTCCTGGAAGGTGGCCCCGGCCCCCGCCGCCCTGAACGACCGGCGCGTGGAGATCACCGGCCCCACCGACCGCAAGATGACCATCAACGCCCTCAACTCGGGCGCCAGGGTCTGGCTCGCCGACTTCGAGGACGCCTCGGCTCCCACCTGGGAGAACGTGATCCTCGGCCAGCTCAACCTGATCGACGCCTACACCCGGAGCATCGACTTCACCGACCCGAAGTCCGGTAAGTCGTATGCGCTCAAGGCCGAGAAGGACCTCGCCACGGTCGTCATGCGGCCGCGTGGCTGGCACCTCAACGAGCGTCACCTCCAGATCGACGGCCAGCAAGTCCCCGGCGCCTTCGTCGACTTCGGCCTGTACTTCTTCCACAACGCCCAGCGCCTCCTCGACCTCGGCAAGGGCCCGTACTTCTACCTCCCGAAGACCGAGTCGCACCTGGAGGCCCGCCTCTGGAACGACGTGTTCGTCTTCGCGCAGGACTACGTCGGCATCCCCCAGGGCACCATCCGCGCCACGGTGCTGATCGAGACGATCACGGCCGCGTACGAGATGGAGGAGATCCTCTACGAACTCCGCGACCACGCCTCGGGACTGAACGCGGGCCGCTGGGACTACCTGTTCTCCATCGTCAAGAACTTCCGTGACGGCGGCGCCAAGTTCGTCCTGCCGGACCGCAACGCGGTCACGATGACGGCCCCGTTCATGCGGGCGTACACCGAACTCCTCGTCCGCACCTGCCACAAGCGCGGCGCGCACGCCATCGGCGGTATGGCGGCCTTCATCCCGTCCCGCCGGGACGAGGAGGTCAACAAGGTCGCCTTCGAGAAGGTGAAGGCGGACAAGGACCGCGAGGCGAACGACGGTTTCGACGGCTCGTGGGTCGCCCACCCCGACCTGGTGCCGATCGCCATGGCCTCCTTCGACGCGGTCCTCGGCGACAAGCCCAACCAGAAGGACCGGCTGCGCGAGGACGTCGACGTCAAGGCGGCCGACCTGATCGCGATCGACTCGCTCAAGGCCAAGCCGACGTACGACGGCCTGGTCAACGCCGTTCAGGTGGGCATCCGTTACATCGAGGCCTGGCTGCGCGGGCTCGGCGCCGTCGCCATCTTCAACCTGATGGAGGACGCGGCCACCGCCGAGATCTCCCGCTCGCAGATCTGGCAGTGGATCAACGCGGGCGTGGAGTTCGAGAACGGCGAGAAGGCCACCCCCGAGCTGGCCCGCAAGGTCGCCGCCGAGGAGCTGGAGAACATCAGGCGCGAGCTCGGCGAGGAGGCCTTCGCGGCCGGACACTGGCAGCAGGCGCACGACCTGCTGCTCCAGGTCTCCCTCGACGCCGACTACGCGGACTTCCTGACGCTCCCGGCGTACGAGCAGCTCACGGGCTGAGCTACTCCGGCGATGCCTTGTCCGAGTGGCCCAGGGACTTTCCCGGGGCCACTCGGTCGCGTACGGCCTGCTTCACGGCCGTCGGTTCCGGGAAGCCCTGCTCACGGCGGTCCCAGACGATCTCGTCGTCGACCCGGACGACGAAGACGCCGCCGGTGCCGGGCTTGAGGGACAGCTCGTCCAGCTCCGCCTCGAAGGTGGTGAGCAGCTCCTGCGCCAGCCAGGCCGCGCGGGGCAGCCAGCGGCACTGGGTGCAGTACTCGATCTGTACGACGGGGCTCATCCGAGGTGCACCGGCCAATCCTGTTCCGCCGCCGGTTCGCCGTGCAGGTCGGGCACCCGCTTCAGCCAGTTCGGCCGGCCTTCCTGTGTCTTCGCCGCGCGCCGGGCTTCCTCGGCGGCGAGTTCCTCCCGGGTGGGGAAATCCGTGGGCAGCCACGACGCGGAGCTCCGTACGCGCGCGTGGAGATAGCCGACGTACGCCAACCGGGCCTGCTCGGCGGTGGCGAAGCCGGGCTCGTCCAGCAGCCAGGCGTCCGGCACCTCGGCCGTGATCGCGCGCAGCAGCTCCTCGGTGACCTTCGGCGCGAGCTCCGCGTCGGCGGCGCGAGTGTCCGGCGTGCAGTGGCCGAGGGCGTGATGGCGGAAGTCGTAGGCCTTCGCGGGGTCGGAGGTGTCCCAGCGGTGGTGGAAGACGAGGGCGGCGCCGTGGTCGATCAGCCACAGGCGCGGGGGCGCGATGCCGAACGTGGGCCAGACCATCAGGTTCGAGCTGTGGACCGTGCGGTCGACGTTGACGGTGAGGGCGTCCAGCCAGATGATCCGGCCCGCCTCCAGCGGATCGACCTCGAACACCTTGGCGATCTCGGGCGTGAAGTCCTTCGCACCCGGCAGATGGTCCATCCCCAGATTGACGCCCGCGCTCGCGCCGTGGAGTTCCCGTACCTCCTGGTGGGGCTCGCTGTCCGCGATCGCCGGGTCGAAGTGCACGAGGACCAGCTCGGGGAAGCGCAGCCCGAGGGCGCGCGCCAGTTCGCCGACGATCACCTCGGCGACCAGCGCCTTGCGTCCCTGCGCGGAACCGGTGAACTTCACGACGTAGGTGCCCAGGTCGTCGGCCTCGACGACCGCGGGCACGGAGCCTCCCGACCGCAGGGGGGTCACGTATCGAACAGCAGTCACGTCACGCAGCACACCGGCAAGGGTAGATCAGCGCAGTGGGCTGGGCAGGGGCCGGTAGCGGGCGGCGGCTCCGTCGGCGCCGGTCCAGCGCAGCAGGAGGTTGGTCTTGCCGGGGAGGGTGGGGGCGCTGAGCAGGACGGGGATCTCGGGGAGGTCATGGGCGGCGAGGGCACGGCGCACGGCGGGCCAGGGGTCGAGGCCGGGGTGACGCTCCGCGAGGGCCGCGGCCATCTCCCACAGGTGGTTGACCACCAGGCAGTACACCAGCCGCTCCCATCCGGCGGCCCGGTCCACGTCGGCCGGCAGCTTCACGCCCTCGGCGTCCCGGAACAGCGCCTGCACCGGGGTGCCGTCGGCGTCGACCGCGACCAGGGTGTTCTGCAGGTGCGCTTCGAGTACGACGCCGTGGTCCGCGAAGGCCGTGAGGGCGGGCGGTACGACCGCGCCCAGGTAGGCGTCCCACCAGGCCGACGGGTCCTCGGCGGTGTCGAGCGGACTGCCCGGGAAGCCCTCCACCAGGCCCGCCGCGAGCAGCGGGGTGGCTCCGGGGCGCAGGTGGGCATGGAAGCCGTCGCGGACGAGGACGGCCAGTTCCTCGAAGGCGAAGTCGCCCGTGCGGTAGCCGCGGTCGCTGAGCCAGGCGCCGGGACCGGACGCGAAGGCGGCGGTGACGGCCGCGTCCGTGCGCCGGAGTTTCAGCAGGTCGTGGCGCCAGAGCCGGCGGATGTCGTTGGTGATGCGCACATCGAGGCTGAACTTCAGGAACAGATCGCGCTCGGGTGCGTACACCGTGCGGATCGCGGCCGTGGGCCAGGTCTCGAAGCCGGTAGTGCCGAGCCGGATCAGACGGCCGTCGGCGAAGGCCCGGCCGAGGTCCACGAGGTCGAGCTGCCAGGGGTGGGCGGGCAGCAGCCGGTAGCCGGGCGGTGCCTCGCCGAGGGCGTCCAGGGCGGCGGTGTCGCCCTCCTCGACGACCGTGTCCTCACGCACCCCGAGCAGCACCAGCGGGAAGCGGGCGTACGCCTCGGGCGCGTACGGCAGCCAGCCCGCGACCGGGCCACCCCCGCGCGCCTTCGGGGCCGGGTGGTGCGGGTGGCCGGTGACGAGCGACTGCTCGGAGAGCAGATACGGGTCGGCGGGCGGGGTAGCGCGGGCCCGCGCGGTGAGCAGGGCCGCGACCGTGTCCCGGCTGTCGACCATCTCGGCCGGCAGTTCGTGGTTGTCCAGGCCGGTGTGCCGACGCAGTTCCTCGGCGACGAGTTTCACCAGTTCGGCGTGGCCGACGCGGAGCCAGCCGCCGTCCGCGTACACCTCGGGGCCGGCCGGCCGGCGCCCGCCGCTCACCCGCAGCAGCCGCCCGCTGGGCAGCCGGTACACCTGGGGTCCGGCCGGTTGTGCCACCTCCCGCAGCAGGCAGTTGAGCAGCGGCGCCGCCGCGAAGGCGTCGGCGCGGGTTTCGGCGTCGGCGTCGGCGGGCGGGGGCATGAGGTCCACGCGTTTCACTCGTTCTCTACGGTCCGTTCGGGCGGAGAAGATCAGTATGTCTGTCGTCGCCGCCCGGCCTGACCCCCAACTCGTACCCGAGGAGCCCGACCGTGCACCGTCCCCTCACCGCCGAGGCCGAGGTAGCGGCCGAGTTGGCCGATGTCCGCCCCGGTCTGGCGTCCCGGTACGCGGCCGAGCTGCCCGGCGCCCGGGCGGCCGTGCTGACCCGGCTGTGGCGGGCGCTCGCCCATGAGCCGCTGCCCTGGATCACGGCCCGGGAGAGCGGCCGGGAGGGCCTCACCCTGCGCCTGGCCGACGGTCGCCGCCTGCACGGCCCGCACGCGGACCCGTACAGCACCGCCGCCTATGTCACCGCCGTACGGCTGGACGAGACGGTGCACGACGCTCCGGCGCCGCTGATGAAGGGCCTGGGCGTCGCGGACGGTACGGCGTTCGTGGCCGAACTCGGGCACAGCGTGGCCTCGTTGGCGCTGTCCAGGGCCGGGCAGCCGGATGCCACGAAAGAGTGGCCGGTCAACGACTGGGAGTGGGAGCAGCGAGTGGTGGACGGCCATCCGTACCACCCCAACTGCCGCTCCCGGCCCGGCTTCTCGGTGGCCGAGCAGCTCGCGTACGGGCCCGAGCACCGGCCGCTGGTGGAGCTGGGCCTGTGGCCCGTACCGGCGGCCGAGTGTCTGCTGTCCGGCTCCTGGCCGGAGGAACTCACGGACGGGGAGCGGCTGTTGCTGCCGGTGCATCCCTGGCAGGCGGCGCATGTGCTCAAGCGCCCCGGTGAGCGCGGGATCTCCGGCGCGCATCCGCTGATGTCCCTGCGCACGCTGGCGCTGCCCGGCGGACCGCACGTCAAGACGGCGCTGAGCGCCCGGCTGACGTCCTCGGTGCGGGACATCTCCGTGTACTCCATCGCCCTCTCGGCGACCCTGTCCGCGTTCGCGGAGTCCCTGGCCGCGCGCACGGACGGGCTGCTGCACATCACCCGCACCCTGGGCGCGGCGACCGCGGACTCCCCCGATCTGGCGGCCGTGCTGCGCGAATCGCCGCGGGAGTACGCCGGTCCGGGTGAGCGTGTGGTTCCGGTGGCGGCGCTCACCACCACCGAACTGCCCGACTCCGCCGACTGGCTGGCCTCCTTCGCGCGGCTCGCCCTCACCGTCGGGCTGCGGCTGCTGGAGCTGGGCGTGGCCCTGGAGGCGCACGGCCAGAACCTGCTCGTCGTGCTGGACGCGGACGGCACCCCGCTGCGCCTGGTCTACCGCGACCTCGCCGACATCCGGATCAGCCCGGCCCGGCTGGCCCGGCACGGCATCCCGGTGCCCGAGCTGACCGGCCGGATCGTCACGGACGACGAGACCACGCTGCGCCGCAAGCTGTTCGGCTCGCTGGTGGCGGGCGCGCTCGCCGGCACGGCGGGTTCGGCGCCGGCCCTGCGCGGGGCGCTGGAGACGGCCGTACGGGATCTGCCGCGCTCGCCCGATCTCGCCGTACTGCGCGAGGAGCCGCTGCCCGCGAAGGCGCTGACGCTGATGCGGCTGTCGCCGCGGACACCCGGGGACCAGTGGGCGCGGCTGCCCAACCCCCTGTGCTGAGGGGCCGTTTTGGAGCGGGGCACCTCTGATCAATAAGATCCGCCGATGATCACAAGAACACGGCTGGCGGCGGGGGCCTGTGCCCTGCTCGCCGCGCTGACGGCCGGGGTGGCGTTCCCGGCCGGGGCGGCGGCCGGCGAACCCACGGGCGAGGACGCACCGAAGGTGAACCTCGTGCTCGACGTCAGCGGTTCCATGCGGGCTCGGGACATCGACGGCCAGTCCCGGATGGCCGCGGCGAAGCAGGCCTTCAACGAGGTGCTCGACGCCACACCCGAGGAGGTCCAGCTCGGCATCCGGACGCTCGGCGCCAACTACCCGGGCGACAACCAGAAGACGGGCTGCAAGGACACCGCGCAGCTCTACCCGGTCGGCCCGCTGGACCGCACCGAGGCCAAGACCGCGGTGGCGACTCTCACGCCCACCGGCTGGACCCCGATCGGTCCGGCGCTGCTGAAGGCGGCCGACGACCTCGACGGCGGCACCGGCTCCAAGCGCATCGTGCTGATCAGCGACGGCGAGGACACCTGCGCCCCGCTGGACCCGTGCGAGGTGGCGCGGGAGATCGCGGCCAAGGGCATCGGGCTGACCATCGACACCCTCGGACTGGTCCCGAACACCAGGATGCGGCAGCAGCTGAGCTGTATCGCGGAGGCGACGGGCGGCACCTACACCTCGGTGGAGCACACCGACGAACTCACCGACCGGGTCAACCAGTTGGTGGACCGGGCGGCCGACCCGGTGGTGACGCCGGTGGCGACCGAGGGCGCCGACCAGTGCGCGAAGGCGCCCACCCTGAAGTCCGGTCTGTACACCGACCGCGAGGAGTTCGGGCAGCAGCGCTGGTACCGGGTGGACGTCGAGCCGGGGCAGGAGCTGCGCGCCTCGGTGAGCGTGGGCGCGGACCGGGCGGTGAACCCGTCGTACGGGGTGCTGCTGCGGGCGGTGACCGTGCACGGCCGGGAGATCGTGCGCGGCGAGGCGGCGGGCAACGGCCGTACGGACGTGGTCTCGACGGGCGTGCGCTATCCGAAGGCGGACAACGACGAGGCTTCGACCGAGGCTGTATGCCTGCAAGTCACCCACTCCTTCTCGGCCGCCTCGGGTGTGAAGACCACACCGGGGCTGCCGCTGGAGCTGACCGTGGACGTCGTCGACGGTCCGTCGGAGTCGGGCGATGTGGCCTCCTTCGGGCTCGGGCGCGGTTGGTGGCTGCTCGGCGCGCTGATCCTGACCGGCTTCCTCGCCGGGCTGATCTGGGGCTGGGTGTCACGCTGGCGGGTCGCGGTCTGGAGAACCAACTGATGCGGATCACACGTACGTTGACCACGGCCCTGCTGATGCTGGGGCTCGCGGCGGCTCCCGCCCTCGCGGCCGGGGCACCGACCGAGGCGGGCACCTCCTTCCGTACGGCGACGGAGATCGAGCAGGGCCAGGAGGCCACCGCGAGCGGATCGGCGGGTGACTACCTGTACTGGTCCTTCCCGGCGGACGCGGGACAGCGCCCCACCGTCAAGGCGACGGTGAAGCTCCCCGAGACCCACGCCGCCGAGACCTGGCAGGTCGACGTCTACGACGGACTGCGGCGCCGTCAGGCCTGCCAGTACGGCGCCCAGACCCGCACCGCCGCCGCGGACGCCGCGTCCGTGGAGCTGACCTGCGTCATGCGCACGGTGCGCGCCTGGTCGGAGCCGTGGGCGGGCGATCCGCTGCCGGGCACGTATTACCTCCGGCTGACCGTGGTGAACCTCGCGACGGGCGACCTGGGCCTGCCGGTGGACGCCTCGGTACGGGTCGACTCCCAGGACATCGGCGGCGCGG
Organism: Streptomyces sp. P17; assembly: GCF_032436805.1. Classification (NCBI taxonomy): domain Bacteria; kingdom Bacillati; phylum Actinomycetota; class Actinomycetes; order Kitasatosporales; family Streptomycetaceae; genus Streptomyces; species Streptomyces sp. P17. The sequence goes on from NZ_JAVRBF010000030.1 coordinate 46,539, forward strand.
CGGCGGTGGACGGTTCGCTGGCGGAGCCGCTGGTGCCGGGGGTCGCGATGAAGTCCGAGGCGGAGGACTCGGCGGCGGACTCGGCCGTGCTCTCCAGCATCGATCCGAACGACGGCTGGTCGTCCGGCTGGTGGTCCGACCGCTGGGTGTGGACCGCGGTGGGCGGTGTGCTGGCCGCGCTGGCGGGGATCGGCGGGTATGCGCTGACCCGCGGCCCGGGACGTCCGCCGGGGGTCTGACCCGTTCGGGCGGGGGCTCGTCGCACGTCGGTGCGGCGGGCCCTTCGCTATGCCTCCCGCAGGGACTTCGCGAGCGTCCCGTCGCCGCTCACCGTGATCCGCCCGTCCCGTACCGCGTCCAACACGCTCGACTCCCCCCGCGCCACGGCCGTACAGGTGCCGGTGTCCAGGGCAAGGCGGGCATCGGGCTCGCCGGGCGCGGGGCCGTCGCCGTACACGGGCCCCTCCTCGGCGCCGACCCGCAGATGGAACTCCCCCTCCTCCAGCCGCACTTCGACAAGACCCTCCCCCTCCAGGGCCCTGAGGAGCGGCAGCGCGAACCAGTGGGCGCGTACGGCATCCGTCGGCCTGCGCTCGCCGAGCTCGGCCTGGCCCCAGGTCCCGAGGGCCTGGAGGACGGGGAGCAACTCCCGTCCGCGCGGGGCGAGTTCGTATACGTAGGCCACTCCGGGCGGCGGCAGTCGGCGCCGGGTCGTGAGCCCGTCGCGTTCCATGTCCTTCAGCCGTGAGGCGAGTACGTCGGTGCTCACGCCCGGCAGATCCGCGTGCAGGTCGGTGTAGCGGCGCGGTCCTGCCAGCAGTTCGCGGACGATCAGCAGGGTCCAGCGGTCGCCGACGACATCGAGGGCGCGGGCGGCGGAACAGTACTGGTCGTAGCTTCGGCGTGGTGACATGGGACGCAGTCTAGACATGTCATTGGACTTTCCAAGCTTGAACTTGGTAAAACCAAGTGACACCAGATACTGGAGGGGCGCATGGAGTTCCGGCAGTCGAACAAGCTCAGCGAGGTCTGTTACGAGATCCGCGGCCCGGTGATCGAGCACGCCGACGCGCTGGAGAAGGCGGGCCACAGTGTGCTGCGCCTGAACACCGGCAACCCCGCGCTCTTCGGCTTCGAGGCGCCGGAGGAGATCCTCCAGGACATGATCCGGATGCTCCCCCAGGCGCACGGCTACACGGACTCGCGGGGCGTCCTCTCCGCCCGCCGGGCCGTCGCCGGGCGCTACCAGACCCTGGGTCTGGAGGTCGACGTCGACGACGTCTTCCTCGGCAACGGCATCTCCGAGCTGATCTCGATGGCCGTGACCGCTCTGGTCGAGGACGGCGACGAGGTCCTGATCCCGGCCCCGGACTTCCCCCTCTGGACGGCCGTCACCACCCTCGCGGGCGGCAAGGCGGTCCACTACCTCTGCGACGAACAGGCCGACTGGTACCCGGACCTGGACGACATGGCGTCGAAGATCACGGACCGCACCAAGGCCGTGGTCATCATCAACCCCAACAACCCCACGGGCGCGGTCTACCCCAAGGAGATCATCGAGGGCATCCTCGACCTCGCCCGGCGCCACGGCCTGATGGTCTTCGCGGACGAGATCTACGACCAGATCCTTTACGACGACGCGGTCCACCACTCGGCCGCGGCGCTCGCGCCCGACCTGGTGGTCCTCACCTTCTGCGGGCTGTCGAAGACGTACCGGGTGGCGGGTTTCCGCTCGGGCTGGCTGGTCGTCACCGGCCCCAAGCAGCACGCCAGGAACTACCTGGAGGGCCTGACCATGCTGGCCTCCATGCGGCTGTGCGCCAACGCGCCCGCGCAGTACGCCATCCAGGCCGCGCTGGGCGGCCGCCAGTCCATCCACGAACTGACCGCCCCCGGCGGACGCCTGCACGAACAGCGCAACGTGGCCTGGGAGAAGCTCAACGACATCCCCGGGGTGTCATGCGTGAAGCCGAAGGGCTCGCTGTACGCCTTCCCGCGCCTCGACCCCAAGGTCCACAAGATCCACGACGACGAGAGGTTCGTCCTGGACCTGCTGCTGCGGGAGAAGATCCAGGTGGTCCAGGGCACGGGCTTCAACTGGCCCACCCCCGACCACTTCCGCATCCTCACCCTGCCGCACGCCGAGGACCTGGAGGCGGCGATCGGCCGGATCGGCCGGTTCCTGAGCGGGTACCGGCAGTAGCGGGCGGGTAGGTCATCGCCCATGAGCGACCGCCCCCTGTTACTCCTCGACGTCGACGGCCCCCTCAATCCGTACCGGGCCGTCTTCACCCGGCACCGCGGCTATGTGACCCGGCGACTGCACCCCTCGGGCTGGTCGGCCCGGCAGACCCCCGGGTCGCGGCGGCTGCGCCGTGGGCTTCGGGTACGGCTGCACCCCGGGCACGGAGCGCGGCTGCTCGGCCTGCCGTACGAGCTGGCCTGGGCGACCACCTGGATGCACGAGGCGAACGAGATGATCGCGCCGGTGATCGGGCTGCCCGGGGATCTGCCGGTCATCGAGTTCACGGACCTGTTCGCCAAGGACCCCGAAGGGCTGTACTGGAAGACCCGGCAGGTCGTGGCCTGGGCGGCCGGACGGCCGTTCGTGTGGGCCGACGACATGGTCACCGACCGGGACGTGGCGCATGTCGCCGAGCACCACGACGGGCCGGCGCTGCTGCTGCGGATCGATCCGCGCCTGGGGCTCAGGCAGGCCGAGTTCGCGCGGTTGGAGCTGTGGGCCCATAGCCTGTGAGGCATGGGTGATCTTCTGCTCGTGCGCCATGGTGAGACCGCGTGGTCCAGGTCGGGGCGGCACACCGGCCTGACGGATGTTCCGCTGACCGAGCACGGGCGGGAGGAGGCGCGGCGGCTGGTGCCGTTGATCCGCTCGCATCGGATCGGGGCGGCGTTCGTCAGCCCGCTCCAGCGGGCCCGGGAGACGGCCGAGCTGATCGGGCTGACCGAGACGCGGATCGATCCGGATCTGCGGGAGTGGGACTACGGCGGGTACGAGGGCGTCACCACCCTCGCGATCCAGCGGGAGCGGCCCGGCTGGTTCCTGTTCACCGACGGGGTCGCGCCGGGGCCGCCGGAACACCCCGGGGAGAGCCCGGCGCAGGTCGGGGAGCGCGCCGACCGGATGCTCGCCAAGGTGGACGCGGCGCTCGCCAGCACCGAGGGGGTCGTGGTCCTGGTGGCGCACGGTCACTTCCTCCGGGTGCTCACGGCACGGCGGCTCGGGCTGCCCCCGGCGGACGGCGCGCTGTTCCAGCTGGCCACCGGGACCGTGTGCCGGCTCGGCACCGAGCACGGGCGGCCGGTGATCGCGGGGTGGAATGTCAGACCCGGGTCGTAGCCTTCGAAGCGGTGGCACATCTGCTGGAAAGGGGCCCGCCGTGACACGACCGCCGACCGCCGCCCAGCGGCGGGTGATCGACTCCGCCGACCCGGTGACCGGGCGCCTGCACAGTGGTACGGAGACCCAGCTCGCGGCCCTGGTGAAGCACGGACTCGCCTTCCGGCATCCCCGCCCGCCGCACGATCACTTTCTGACCCCGGCGGGGCATCGGATACGGGAGGCGGCGGGCGATACGGCCGTGGAGGCGCCCGCCGCCACGACGGCGACCGGGGTGTTCGCCGCGCGCATCGGGGGCGAGGAGGAGCCTCCGCCGGCCGGTCCGGCCCGCGTCCGCGAGGTGCGCAGCGCCTGGGAAGGGCTGGTGGAGCTGCGCCGGATGACCAACCCGGACGGCGCGACCGACCGGCCGTGCGGCTGGGAGCGTACGCATCTGGTGCAGGCCGCCGCGCTGGCGCTGGAGGCGGCCGGGCATCCGCCGGCCGGAGCGGACGGTGGCGACGGCTACCGGGTGCGCGCGACCCCCCAGCCGGAAGCGGTGGCCGTGCACCAACCCGACCCCGAGGAACTGGGCGCGTGCGCGGCGACGTTGGAGAAGGGAGGCTGGCAGGTGAGCGAGCACACCGATCCTCGCACCCGCGCACGATATCTGCTGGCTTCCCCGCGCCGGACGTGAGGAAGATGCCACGATCGCTGCACAGGGCATCGATGACGAGAAGAGGAAGTTCGTGAGCGAGCCGTTCTCCGTCCGGATCACCGTCCGTGGATACGAGACCGACGTACAGGGCCACCTCAACCAGAGCGTGTACATCAACTACGCCGAGCACGCCCGCTGGTCGCTGCTCCAGGCGGCGGGAATCAGCCAGGCGGGACTGATCTCCAAGGGGGTCGGCCCCGTCGCCCTGGAGACCACCATCCGCTACAGGCGTGAGCTCCTGGCCGGTGACGAGGTCGAGGTGTCGTGCGCCTTCGAGTGGGGCGGGGGCAAGACGTTCCGCATCGAGCAGACCATCACGAAGGCGGACGGCACCGTGGCGGCCGAACTCACCGCGGTCGGCGGGCTGCTGGATCTGACGGCACGCCGGATGGTGGCGAACCCGCAGGACTACTTCAAGGAACTGGCGACCGACCCGAGCCTGTTCGGACTCTGAGCCCCCGCGTCCCGGGGCAGCGTCACCGTCACCGTCAGGCCCCCGCCGTCCCGGGGCACCGCGGACACCTCCCCGTGGATGGACGGATTCCAGTTCATCGGGGCTCCGTACATCCAGCGGGTGCTGGGATACGGCGAGTTGCTCACCGGAACGGCGTTCCTTTCTGTACTGGTACCTCATCCGGTTCACCGGGAGCAGTCCCTTCGGGCACTCCGGGTGTCTCGACATGAAGACCCTCTACGCGACCAAGGCCGGGCTGCCCCTGCGGGCCGTCGCCAAGGGCGCGATGCCGCGCCACCTGCTGAGCAGGCGGCGCCACACGCATCACGCCCTGGACGACGCGATCGAACAGGCCGAGCTGTTCGCCAACCTCATGGCGTGGCCGGGGCCGTCCGGGCCGAGCCGGTGAGCTCCTCACCCGCTTCCATCGGGTGGGTGACATCCTCGGCGTCGCGGTCCTTGCCCAGGTGGTTGAAGACCAGGTTCAGCAGGACCGCCACCACACAGCCCGTCGAGATGCCCGAGTCCAGGACGATCCGGGCGGTCTCCGGGAAGGAGTGGTAGAACTCCGGGGCGGAGATCGGGATGATGCCCACCGCCAGGGAGACGGCCACGATCAGGACATTGTTGTCCTTCTCCAGGCCGGCGCGGACCAGGGTCTGGATGCCGCTCGCCGCCACCGAGCCGAACAGCACCACGCCCGCTCCGCCCAGCACCGGGCGCGGTACGACGGCGATCAGCGAGGCGGCCATCGGGCACAGGCCCATCAGGACGAGGAAGCCACCGCCCGCTGCCACGACGTAGCGGCTGCGGATCTTCGTCATCGCGACCAGGCCGATGTTCTGGGCGAAGGCGCTGCACATGAAGCCGTTGAAGAGCGGGCTGATCGCCGAGCCGAGGGTGTCGGCGCGCAGGCCCGCCGCGATCGTCTTCTCGTCCGCCGGACGGTCCACGATCTCGCCCAACGCCAGCATGTCCGCGGTCGATTCGGTCATCGAGACCACCATCACCACGATCATCGAGACGATCGCGGCGATCTGGAACTGCGGTGCGCCGAAGTGGAAGGGCGTCGGGAAGCCGATCACATCCGCGTCCGCCACCGGGCCGAAGTCCGTGACACCGAAGGGGATGGCGATCAGGGTGCCCCCGACCAGGCCCAGCAGCACCGCGATCTGCTTGACGAAGCCGCGCGTGAAGCGGCGCAGCAGCAGGACCAGCAGCAGCGTCACCGCCGCCAGCGTCAGATTCGTGCTCGAACCGTAGTCGCCCGCCGCCGGGTTGGGGCCCTGCGCCCAGCCGAAGGCCACCGGGAGCAGGGACACGCCGATCAGCGTGATCACCGTGCCGGTCACCACCGGTGGGAAGAAGCGGACCATCTTGCTGAAGAACGGGGCCGCTATGAAGCCCAGGACGCCCGCGACGATCACCGCCCCGAAGATGATCGGCAGCGCGTCGGACTTGTCGTCAGTGGAGGCGACGATCGCGGTCATGGGGGCGACACCGGCGAAGGTGACGCCGTTGACGAAGGGCAGCCGGGCGCCGATCTTCCAGATCCCGAGGGTCTGGAGGAAGGTGGCGAGGCCCGCGGTGAACAGGCAGGCGCCGGTGAGGAAGGTCAGTTCGGTGCCGGACAAGCCGATGGCCGCGCCAACGATCAGGGGTGGGGCGACGACGCCCGCGTACATGGCGGCCACATGTTGCAGGCCGGTCGTCGCCATTTTGGCGGCGGGGAGTTTCTCGTCGACGGGGTGGGCGGACACGGGCGGCTCCTCCGGTCGGTTAACAGCACGTCGGCTCTGACGTGGGTTTCAAGGAGGTGATGCGCGGTCGTGCGGGACCGTTGAAGCGATAAAGCGGTGAAGCGATAAAGAGGTGACGGTCAACCGTTCCGGGGCGCACACGTCCATGCACGCCCCGGAGACGGCCGCCATGGACCCCGCTCGGGTCCACGGCCACCGGTCGAGGGCCGTCCCCCCCGACCGGAGATCTTCAACTGGTCAGCCCCGCGCGGCGATCCGCGCCAGGCGCTGCGCCTGCTCCCGCGTGGAGCGGGCGATGGCGTCCTCGTCGACGGTGAGCAGCCGGTTGTCCTCCACGATCTGCTCGCCGTTGACGAAGGAGGCGGTGACCGGAGCCGCCGCGCCGAAGACCAGCGCGGTCACCGGGTCGGCGATCGAGGCGTGGGCCAGCGTGTCGAGCTTCCACAGCACCAGGTCGGCGAGCTTGCCCGGCTCCAGGGAACCGATCTGCGAGGAACGGCCCAGGACCTGGGCGCCGCCGTAGGTGCCGAGGCGCAGCGCCTGGCGGGCGTTCAACGCCGCTTCCCGGTGCGCGCCGAGGCGGTTGATGAGCAGGGCGTTGCGCAGCTCGGTGTGCAGCTCACCGGACTCGTTGGACGCCGTACCGTCGACGCCGAGGCCGACCGGGACGCCGGCCGCCAGCATGTCGGGGACGCGGGCGATACCGGCCGCGAGCCGGGCGTTGGACGAGGGACAGTGGGCGACACCGGTCTTCGTCCGGGCGAAGGCGGCGATGTCGGAGTCGTTCATGTGGACGCAGTGCGCCATCCACACGTCCTCACCGAGCCAGCCCGTGGACTCGAAGTAGTCGGTCGGGCCCATGCCGAACAGCTCGTGGCAGAACTTCTCCTCCTCGACCGTCTCCGAGCCGTGGGTGTGCAGCCGTACGCCGAGGCTGCGGGCGAGTTCGGCGCCCTGGCGCAGCAGTTCGGTGGAGACGGAGAAGGGGGAGCAGGGCGCGACGGCGACCTGGGTCATCGCGTCGAAGGAGGCGTCGTGGTGCTCCTTGACGGTGGCCTCGGTCGCGGCGAGCGCGCCGTCCAGGGTCTCGACGGCGAAGTCCGGGGGCAGACCGCCGTCCTTCTCGCTGCGGTCCATCGAGCCGCGGGCGAGGGTGAAGCGGACGCCCGTCTCACGGGCGGCGCGGATGATCGATCCTGACAGGTCGCCGGAGCCGTGCGGGAAGACGTAGTGGTGGTCCATGGCGGTGGTGACACCGCCGCGGGCCATCATGGCCAGCGAGCCCTGCGCGGCCGAGTAGGTCATCTGCTCGTCGATGCGCGCCCAGGTCGGGTACAGGGCCACCAGCCAGTTGAACAGGTTGTGGTCGGTGGCCAGGCCCCGGGTGATCCACTGGTAGAAGTGGTGGTGGGTGTTGACCAGGCCGGGGGTCACGAGGTGGCCGGTGGCGTCGATGCGTCGTACGACGTTCTCCAGGCCCTCGGGGGCCTTGCCCGCGCCGAGCGTCTCGATGCGGTTGCCGGCGATGACGAGGTGTCCGCTCGCGTACTCGGTGTCGCTCGCGTCGACGGTCGCGATCGAACAGTTCTCGATGACGATGCGCTCGGCTGCTGCCATGATTCGTCCTTTGCGCTGTGTGGAGTGGGCACGGCAGGACCCCGGGATTTGAGTGCCGCGGCCCGCCCAGGCGGGCCGCGGGTGCCGCAAATGGAGTTGATCAGAGGTTGGTGAGGTCCACGGGGATCTTCGGCTCGCAGCCGTCCCGCAGGATCGTCGCCTCGATCAGCCCGTACGGCCGGTCGGCGGCGTAGTAGACCTCGTTGTCGTTCTTGAGCCCGAACGGCTCCAGGTCCACCAGGAAGTGGTGCTTGTTCGGGAGCGAGAAGCGGACCTCGTCGATCTCGCTGCGGCTGTTGATGATGCGCGCGCCCATCTGGTACAGCGTCTGCTGCAGCGAGAGCGAGTACGTCTCGGCGAAGGCCTGGAGCATGTGCTTCTTCACCTGCTCGTAGGACTTCTCCCAGTGGGGCATCTTCTGCTCGTCGTCGGTCCAGTTGAACCGCCAGCGGCCGGAGACCTGGGTCGCGAGGATCCGGTCGTAGGCCTCCTGGAGGGTCGTGTACTTGTCCTTGACGTAGCCCCAGAACTCGGAGTTGGTCGAGTTCATCACGATCAGGTCCTTCAGACCCGAGATGACCTCCCAGTTCTCACCGTCGTAGGTGATCTGGGTGACGCGGGTCTCCTGGCCCTTGCGCACGAAGGAGTGCTTGACCTCGTCGGCGCCGATGAACCTGGAGTTGGCGTCGGAGGTCTCGATCCGCTCCCAGGCGTACTCCTCGATGCGGATCCGCGCGGTCTTGATCGGCTCCTGCGAGGTCACGAAGTGTCGGGCGAGGTGGATGCCGAACTGCTCGGCCGACTCGATGCCGTACTCCTTGGCGAACGCGTACACCGTGTTCTTGGTGGTGTCGGTCGGCAGGACGTTGGCGTTGGAGCCGGAGTAGTGGACCTCCTCCATGTCGCCGCTCAGCGCCACGGATACGTTCAGGTCCTTGATGTGATGGGTGGCGCCGTCCCGCGTGATCTTTACGACTCGGTTCTCGGCCTTGCCGTACTGGTTCTGTCCCAGGATCGTGGGCATCTTCTGCTAGCTCCCTCGGTAAACGGAGTAGCCGAACGGGTTGAGCAGCAGCGGTACGTGGTAGTGCTCGCCGGGCTTGACGGCGAAGGTGATCGCTACCTCTGGGAAAAACGCACCGCTGTCCCGATTCGCGGGGGCGTCCTGCTGCGCATCGGCTTGCTTCTTCTCGAACTGCAAGAAATACGCCTCGACGGCGAAGTCGAGCCGTACGTGTGTGGTCCCCTCCGGCAGCGCCGGGAGGTCCTTGCACCGGCCGTCGGCGTCGGTCGCCGAGCCGCCGAGCTCCCGCCACTCAGCATCCCGGCCGCTGCGAGCGGAGAGCTGGACGGCGACGGCCTCGGCGGGGCGGCCGATGCTGGTGTCCAGGATGTGCGTGGACACCGATGCGGTGGTGCTGGTGCTCATGCTGCGTCAGTCCTCTTCGACGAGTCGGGCCAGTCGGATGCGGTTGATCTTGCCCAGCTCGGTGCGGACGATCTCGCGCTCCTGCTCCGGCGAGTTGCCGATCCGTTCCTTGACCGCGTCACGCATCTGCTCGCCGGTCCGGCCGGTGGCGCAGATGAGGAAGACATGGCCGAACTTGTCCTGGTAGGCCAGGTTCAGTTCGAGCATCTCGGCCCTCAGCTCCTCGGAGGCGCCGGCCATGCCGCGCTGTTCGCGGGCCGAGGCCGGGTCGCCGGGCTTGGGGCGGCCGATCGGCGGGTGGCCGGCCATCGCCTCTTGGAGGTCCGCGGTGGTCAGCTCGGCCATGGCGGCGTCGCTGGCGGTGTAGAGGGCCTCCACGGTGGCGTACGGGCGGGCGGCGAGGAGCCGCTCGGCCCACGCCCGGGAGGCGCACGCCTCGTGGAGCGCGGCGAAGGCCGCGTGCTCCTCCAGGGCGTTGAACCGGGCCAGGCCCGGCGTGGATGTGGACGTCACGGGAGCCTCCGTGGCCTTGTGCTGAACGGGCTGCGGCTAGCTAACGCCCTCCGGGACACCACGTCAACACTTTGTTGAAAATTCCGGGTGACGAAAACCCGGACGCCCCCCGTCGAAACCCTGGCTCCCCCGTCAGGCGCCCTTCTCACGGTTCAGGTAGTTGTAGACGGTGAAGCGGCTGACGCCGAGCGCGCCGGCCACGGTCTCCACCCCGTGCCGCACGGAGAAGGCGCCGCGCGCCTCAAGTATCCGTACGATCTCCTGCTTGGACTTGCGGTCGAGGTCGGCGAGCGGCTTGCCCTTCCTGCGCTCCATGGCGGCCAGGATGTGGTCCAGGGAGTCCGCGAGCTGCGGCAGGCGTACGGCGACGACGTCGGAGCCCTCCCAGGCGAGCACGACATCGTCGGGGCCCGCCTCGTCCGGCGGGACCATCTCGCCGCCCATGGCGTCGACCAGCGGCTTCACGGCCGCGATGAAGGGCTCCTCGTTCACCGCTCCCCCTCCCCGATCACATTGACCTGGAGCGAGACGCGGGTGGCGCCCGACTCCAAGGTCTTGCGCAGCAGCGCGTCCACGGCGGTGAGGACGGCGTCGGCGCTGCCCTCCGCGGTGTTCCCGAACGGGCCGACGTCCACCGCGTCCAGCTCGGCCGCCTCGATGACCTCGCGGGCCACCAGGGCGTGCGCGGGAGCCTCGTCGAGGTCGAAGGGTTCGGTCGTGAATTCCACTCTCAGTCGCACGCGCTCAACCTAACGCCCCGGGTGGATTTCCGGGCAGCCCGCGCGGTCACCGGATCTCCGCGACGGACCCGCCTCCCCACCACGTAGAGCAGACGACGAGAGCGCGACAGGGAGGGGATCACGACATGGCAGGGCACTGGGGCAGAGGGTTCAGGGGTACGGCGGTCGCGGCGGCGGCGATGGCGGCGCTGACCGCGTCCCAGGCGCCGGGGGCCGGTGAGGCGCGGGCCGCCGTACCCGCCGGGCGGGAGCCCGGCGTGTCCGGGGACGGCCCGTACCGGACCGGTCTGCCGCCGTTGCGAGCCGCCCGGGAGCGGCAGGCGGCGGAGTCACCGGGGGGCGGCGCTCTGCCGGCGAGCGTGTTCGCCGCCTACCGCCGGGCCGGGGCGCGCCTCCAAGGCTCCGCGCCCGGCTGCCGGCTGCGGTGGCAGCTGCTGGCCGCGATCGGCCAGGTGGAGTCCGGTCAGGCGGGCGGCGGACGGCTGACTTCGGACGGTACGACCCTGACCCCGATCCTCGGCCCACGTCTTGACGGCGTCCGCTTCGCGCTGATCCGGGACAGCGACGGCGGGGCGTACGACGGGGACACCGGGTACGACCGCGCGGTGGGCCCGATGCAGTTCATCCCCTCGACCTGGGCGGTCTGGGGCGCGGACGGCAACGGCGACGGGCGGGCCGACCCGCACAACGTCTTCGACGCCGCGCTCGCCGCCGGACGCTACCTGTGCGCGGGCGGACGGGATCTGTCCGTGCCGGGCGACCTGGACGCGGCGATCCTCGGCTACAACCGCTCGACGGCGTATCTGCGGACGGTCCGGGCCTGGTTCGCGTACTTCCTGGAAGGGCACCGGGTGGTGCCCGACATCTCGGCGGCGGGCGGTACGAGCCCGGAACCCGAGGGCTCCGAGCCGGCACGGCGCGATCCGTCCCCCACGCCGAGTGCCCGCCCGACGGACGCCGGATCCCGTACGCCGTCCCCGTCCCCGTCCGCGTCCCCGGCAGACCCGCGGCCGACGCGCAGCACACCGGCCGCCGAGCCGTCGCCGGGTCCCTCGCTCCCCCTGCCCGATCCCGGAGTCGTCCTGTCCGGCGACGACGTGCTGCCCGGCAACGATGACGAGTCGATGCTCGCCACCCCCTCCACAACCGGCGCTACCGGGCGGTAATGTCGCCCCCCGCCGGGCGCACGTGACCGGCGGGTGAGCGCGAAGGGGCCCTCATGGCGATGGACATGCCCGCGGAGATACAGGCGGCCCACGACCGGTGGGAGCGCATGTGGAGCCACCGTGAGCAGCTGCTCAAGGTGGCCCGCCGCAGGTCGATGTCCCTGGAGGACGCCGAGGACGCCGTGCACGAGGCGATGCTGCGCGCGGCGGAGCGCCCCGACCTGGACGACGAGCGGCTCGCCGCCTGGCTGACGACGGTGACGATACGGCTGTGCGTCGACCGGTACCGGCAGGTCAACCGCGAGGCCGAGGTGCGCACCAGCCCCACGCTGGTGGCACCGGGACCGGTGCCGGTCGAGGAGGCCGTGTGCGACCGGGCGGAGGCCCGCTGGCTGGCCGTACGCAGCGGGGAGCTGCCCGCGCGCCAGGCCGAGGCGCTGCGGCTGAAGTCGCAGGACCTGGATGTGGGCCAGGTCGCCGTGGAGATGGGCCTGAGCTACCGGACGGTCGAGTCGCTGCTGGCCCGGGCCCGCCGGACGCTGCGCAACTCGCTGGCCGGCACGCTCGGGCTCGCCCTGTTCCTGTGGGGCCGGGGCAGGCCGCGCGGGGCGTCGCAGGCGCAGGCCGTGGTGCTGGCGTCGACGGCGGCGACCCTGGCGGTGGCGGGGTTCGTCCTGCCGTACGCCGACGCCGGGGGCGGGCCCGGCACGGCGCCCCGGACCTCCGTCTCCCCGGTCCCGGAGGCGTGGCAGCGGCCGGACACCGAGGGCCGCGGGGCCTCCCCCGACGCGCGCCGGCGGCCGGCCACCTCGACGTCCGCCGCCCCGACGGCGCCCCGGAGACCGGCCGACCGTCCGCTGCTGCCGCTGTCGGTGCCGTCGTTGCCGGAGGTTCCCCTGTCCTCCGCCCCGGAGCTGCCTGCGCCCGAGGTGCCGACGGTGCCCGACGTCCCCGAGCTGCCCGGCATCCCCGCGGCCCCGGACACAAGCGACCTCCCGCGCACCGCGCCGGGCCTTGCGGAGCTCCCGGACACATCCACGACGCCGGATACCCCGGCAGCACCCGTGAGCTCCCTGCCGTAAGGCCCGGCCGGACGCCGATGGCCAGGGGACAGCCCCGCGGCGTGGGGCACCCGGATCGGAGTTGCCCACGCCGGCGCCCCTGCCGTAACGCTCTCGCCACCCGTCCGCAAAAAAAAGTCGCCTCCGCCGCGACGGACGCCCCGCCCCTCCCCGTAGAGCAGATGTCAGAGCTGCTCCAGGGGCTGAAGGGTGGACCGGATGGGTGTCGAGATCTGTGTGGAAGGGCTGACCAAGTCCTTCGGTCACCAGGTCATCTGGCAGGACGTCTCGCTGACGCTGCCCGCCGGGGAGGTCTCGGTGATGCTCGGCCCGTCGGGCACGGGCAAGTCGGTGTTCCTCAAGACGCTCGTCGGACTGCTCAAGCCAGAGCGCGGCTCGATCACGATCCAGGGCCGGGACATCACCGAGCTCCGCGAGCACGACCTGTACGAGGTGCGGAAGCTGTTCGGGGTGCTGTTCCAGGACGGCGCGCTGTTCGGCTCGATGAACCTGTACGACAACATCGCCTTCCCGCTGCGCGAGCACACCCGTAAGCCGGAGAGCGAGATCCGGCGGATCGTCCTCGAGAAGATGGACATGGTCGGTCTGATCGGGGCCGAGGAGAAGCTGCCCGGGGAGATCTCCGGCGGTATGCGCAAACGGGCCGGACTCGCGCGGGCGCTGGTGCTCGATCCGGAGATCATCCTGTTCGACGAGCCGGACTCGGGACTCGACCCGGTGCGCGTCGCGTATCTCAACCAGCTGATCGTCGACCTCAACGCCCAGATCGACGCGACCTTCCTCATCGTCACGCACGACATCGCCTCCGCCCGCCAGGTCCCGGACAACATCGGGCTGCTGTTCCGCCGTGAGCTGGTGATGTTCGGGCCCAGGGACCAGCTGCTGACCAGCGAGGAGCCGGTCGTACGGCAGTTCCTGAACGGCCGGGTGCAGGGGCCGATCGGCATGGCGGAGGAGAAGGACGCCGCCCAGGTCGAGCAGGAGCTGGCCGAGATCGGCGAGAGCACGGACCCCGAGCACCTCACACCCCGGCTGCTGCCCAGCCCCGGCATTCCCCGGCCGCCCCGCTGGCAGGCCATCGCGCGGCGGGAGGAGGAGGTGGCGCACGCATGAGCATCGATCCCGTCGGCGCGCTGCGCCACTCCGGCAGCCTCTTCGCGATGGCCCTGGACGTCGTACGGACCGTCCCCAAACGGCCCTTTCAGGTACGGGAGTTCATCCAGCAGGCCTGGTTCATCGCCAGCGTCACCATCCTGCCGACCGCCCTCGTCTCCATCCCCTTCGGCGCGGTCATCGCCCTCCAGATCGGCAGCCTCACCCGGCAGCTCGGCGCCCAGTCCTTCTCCGGCGCTGCCTCCGTGCTCGCGGTGCTGCGGGAGGCCTCGCCGATCGTGACCGCGCTGCTGATCGCGGGCGCCGGCGGTACGGCGATCTGCGCGGACCTCGGGGCGCGGAAGATCCGCGAGGAGATCGACGCGATGCAGGTGCTGGGCATCGACCCGATCCACCGTCTTGTCGTGCCGCGCGTGCTGGCCTCGATGCTGGTGGCGGTGCTGCTCAACGGCCTGGTGTCGGTGGTCGGGGTGGCGGGCGGCTACTTCTTCAACGTCGTCCTCCAGGACGGCACTCCGGGCGCGTATCTGGCCTCCTTCACCACCCTCGCCCAGCTCTCCGACCTGTGGGCGGCCGAGGTCAAGGCACTGGTCTTCGGCGCGATCGCCGCGATCGTCGCCTCGTACAAGGGACTTACGGCGAAGGGCGGCCCGAAGGGTGTGGGCGACGCGGTGAACCAGTCGGTGGTGATCACCTTCATGTTGCTGTTCGTGACGAACTTCGTGATGACCGCGGTGTACTTCCAGGTCGTCCCGCAGAGGGGCTGAAGCATGGCACTGCTGAGGAGTCTGGAAGCGCTGGGCGCTCAACTCGCCTTCTACGGCCGCTCGCTGGCCTGGACCGGCCGCACCGTGCGCCGCTACAAGAAGGAGAGCCTGCGGCTGCTCGCCGAGGTCAGCTTCGGCCGGGGCGCGCTCGCCGTCGTGGGCGGCACGGTCGGCGTCATCGCCTTCCTGTCGTTCTTCACCGGCACCGAGGTGGGTCTCCAGGGCTACGCCGCGCTCAACCAGCTCGGCACCTCCAACTTCGTGGCGTTCCTGTCGGCGTACTTCAACACCCGGGAGATCGCCCCGCTGGTGGCCGGGCTGGCGCTGTCCGCGACGGTCGGCGCCGGGTTCACCGCGCAGCTCGGCGCGATGCGCATCAGCGAGGAGACCGACGCCCTGGAGGTCATGGGCGTGCCCTCGCTGCCGTTCCTGGTGACGACCCGGATGATCGCCGGGTTCGTCGCCGTGATCCCGCTGTACGTGGTGGGGCTGCTGTCCTGGTACTTCGCCGCCCGCACCATCACCACCGGCTACTACGGGCAGTCGGCGGGCACCTACGACCACTACTTCCAGCAGTACCTGCCCCCGGTCGACGTGCTCTGGTCCTTCGGCAAGGTGCTGGTCTTCGCCGTCGTGATCATCCTGGTGCACTGCTTCCACGGCTACTACGCGAGCGGCGGTCCGGCGGGCGTCGGCGTCGCGGTGGGCCGGGCCGTGCGGACCTCGATCGTGGCGATCAACGTCCTCGACTTCTTCCTGTCGCTCGCGATCTGGGGCGCCAGCACGACCGTACGGATAGCGGGGTGAGCCGGGTGAGAGTGGTGAGGCTGCGGTTGTACGGTGTCGTCTTCATCGCCGTACTCGCCCTGCTGCTGTCGCTGTCCGTCGCCGTCTACCGGCAGGCGTTCACGCCGGTCGTGCGGATCACGCTGGAGGCCGACAGCCTGGGCAACCAGCTCGACCGGCGGGCCGACGTCAAGCTGCGCGGGCTGCTGGTCGGCGAGGTGCGCTCGGTGCGTGCGGACGGGACGAAGGCGACGCTCGACATCGCGCTCAAGCCGGAGCACGTGTCGTCCATCCCCGCCGATGTGCACGCGCGGCTGTTGCCCAAGACGCTGTTCGGCGAGAAGTACGTCGATCTGGTCGTGCCCGCGCGCTCTTCCGCCCGGCCGATCCGCGCCGGAGACGTCATCACCCAGGACCGCACCCGCGTCGGCATCGAACTCCAGCAGCTGATGAACGACCTGCTGCCGCTGCTGCGGACCGTCAGACCCGGCGAGCTCAACGCCACGCTGTCCGCCTTCGCCACGGCCCTGGAAGGGCGCGGCGACCGGATCGGCGCCAACCTCACGCGCGTGGAGGCCTACTTGCGCAAGCTCAACCCGCATCTGCCGGCCCTGAAGGAGGACATCGCGCGGTTCGCGGACGTCGCCGAGGTGTACGGCGACGCGGCGCCCGACCTGATGCGGATCCTGCGTAACACGCTGACCACCAGCCGCACGCTCGTGGAGAAGCGGGACCAGCTCGCCGCCGCGCTCGGCGCGACCTCGACCGCCGCGGACACGGCGGACGGCTTCCTCGACCGGACCGGTGACCGGCTGATCACCCTGGGCCGGGTCTCCCGTCCGACGCTCGATCTCTTCGCCCGCTACTCGCCGGAGTACCCCTGCCTCCTCGAAGGCCTGGTCCGGCAGGAGAAGGCCTCTCAGGAGGCGTTCCGGGGCGGGAGGATGCGGATCACCCTGGAGGTCGTACGGCAGCGGCCGGCGTACGAACCCGGTGAGGAGCCGTACTACGGCGAGCGGTCGGGGCCGGACTGCCGCGGCCTGCCGCACCCGAGCGTGCCCGCCCCGCACACCAAGCTCGATGACGGTACGTCGGAGATGTCCGGCACTCGCGCCGAACAACGTGCCGTCGGCTCCCTCGTGGCCCCCGTGCTGGGGGTGCCCGCCGACGAGGTGCCGCCGGTCGCCACGTTGCTGTTCGGGCCGATGGCCCGTGGGACGGCGGTGAGCGTCGCGTGAAGACAACAGCAGCCCGGCGGACCGCCGCCCCGCTCATCAAGTTCAGCCTCTTCGCGCTGGTGACGATCCTGGCGACGGCCCTGCTCGCGGCGACCATCGTCAATATCTCCTTCACCCCCACGCACACCTATCGCGCCGTGTTCAGCGATGTCACCGGCCTGGAGGAGGGCGACGACATCCGGGTCGCCGGGGTGCGGGTCGGCGAGGTCGAGGGCATCCGGATCAAGGACCGGACCCGCGCCGAGGTCACCTTCACGGTCACCGAGGACCGCCCGCTGCTCACCGGCACGGGCGCGGTCGTCCGCTACCGCAACCTCGTCGGACAGCGGTACGTCGCCCTGACCGAGGGCGCGGGCGACGGCACCCGGCTGCGGCCCGGCGCGACGATCCCGCTGTCGCGGACGCAGCCCGCGCTGGACCTGAACGCGCTGCTGAACGGCTTCAAGCCGCTGTTCGCCGCGCTCAGCCCCAAGGACGTCAACCAGCTCGCCACCGAGATCATCAAGACCCTTCAGGGCGAGGGCGGCACCGTCAACAGCCTGCTCGCGCACACGGCTTCGCTCACCACGACGCTGGCCGACCGGGACGAGCTGATCGGCTCCGTCATCGACAACCTCAACACCGTGCTGAAGACGCTCGACAAGCGCGGCGCCCGCTTCTCCGGGCTGCTCAAGCAGTTGCGGCGGGTGATCTCGGGGCTGTCCGCCGACCGCGAGCCGTTCGGCGAGTCGCTGGTGAGCATCGGGGACCTGACGGAGGCGACCTCGGGTCTGGTGCGGGACGCGCGTCCACCGCTGAAGGACGACATCGCCGAGCTGACCGATCTCACCGGAACCCTCAATGACAACGAGAAGACCGTGGAGGGCGTGCTGAAGCGGCTGCCGAACAAACTCAACGAGCTGACGGGGACGGCGTCCTACGGCTCGTGGTTCAACTTCTACCTCTGCGACTTCGACGGGCGGATCGTGCTGCCGAAGACGCGCGAGGTCATCACTCCCGAGATGCGGGTGGCGAGGGCGAGGTGCGCCGGATGATCCCGCGAAGGAAACCCAGGCCCCAGCCGCTGGTCAAGGTGCGCATCGACCCGCCGAGGCTGCCGCGCGTCCGGCTCCCGCACCTGCCTCCCTTCCGCGAGGGCAACCCCGTGGTGATCGGCGCGGCCGGCCTGACCACCCTCGCGCTGCTGGCCGTGGCCGCGTTCAACGCCGACTCCCTTCCGGTGATCGGCGACGGCGAGACCTACAGCGCGGCCTTCGCGGAGGCGGGCGGTCTCAAGCCCGGCGACGAGGTGCGGATCGCCGGGGTGAAGGTCGGCAAGGTCGAGGAGGTCGACCTTGACGGCGACCACGTCAAGGTCACCTTCAAGATCAAGGGCGAGCCGGAGTTCGGCACCGCCACCGGAGCCTCGATCCGGGTCAAGACGATCCTCGGCGCCAAGTACCTCGCGCTGCACCCCAAGGGCCCCGGGCAGTTGAAGGCCGGCAGCGAGATCCCGCTGACGCGGACCGTCCCCGCCTACGACGTCGTGCAGGCCTTCAGCGATCTGACGACCACCACGGAGGAGGTGGACACCGACCGGCTGGCGACGGCCCTGGACACCATCTCCACCACCTTCCAGGACTCCCCCGCCGAGGTACGGGCGTCCATCAAGGGCCTGTCGAAGATCTCCCGGACGGTGGCCACGCGGGACAAGGCGCTGGGCGAACTCCTCGACCACGCCAACGGCGTGAGCGGCGTCCTGGCCGAGCGCACCGAGGACTTCACCGCCCTGGTCAAGGACGGCGACGACCTGTTCAAGGAGATCACCAAGCGGCGCAAGGCCATCCACAAGCTGCTCAAGACCTCCGCCGCGCTCGGTATCGAGCTCTCCGGGCTGGTCGAGGACAACGCCAAGGAGCTGGGCCCCGCGCTCAAGGGCCTGAACCAGGTGGTCGAGATGCTCGAACGCAACCAGTCGAGCCTGGACCGCAGCGTCAAGCTGCTCGCCCCCTACGTCCGTGTCTTCTCCAACACCCTCGGCAACGGCCGCTGGTTCGACTCCTACGTCCAGAACCTGGTCGCCGCCCCGGTGGTGCCCAGGACGGGAGGCTCCCGATGAAGAGGCGGCTGGCCCTGCTCCTCACCCTGACCCTCGTCGCCGCGGCCGCCTTCGTGCTGTGGCCGCGGCCCGAGAAGGTGCGCGTCACCGCGTACTTCCCGCGCACCGTCGGCATCTACCCCGGCTCGGACGTGCGTGTCCTCGGCGTCCGCATCGGCGAGGTGAAGGCGATCACGCCGGAGGGCGGACGGGTGCGGGTGGAGCTGGAGTACGACGAGGGACGCAGAGTGCCGGCCGACGCACAGGCGGCGATCATCAACTCGTCGGTGGTCAGCGACCGTTACGTGCAGTTGCTGCCCGTGTACCGGAACGGTCCGGTGCTCCGGGACGGCGCCGTGATCCCGGAGTCGCGCACGGCCGTGCCGGTCGAGCTGGACCGGGTCTTCGACAGCCTGCGCACCACGGCCGAGGCGCTCGGCCCCGAGGGCGCCAACAAGGAGGGCTCGCTGTCCCGGCTGCTCGGGGTGAGCGCGGACAACCTGGAGGGGCAGGGCGGGAACATCCACCAGACCGTGAAGGACCTCTCGGAGGCGGTCACCACGCTGTCCGACGGCCGTGGGGACCTGTTCGGCACGGTGCGCAACCTCCAGGTGTTCACGGCGGCGCTGGCGGCGGACGACAAGAGCGTGCGGTCGTTCAACACCAGCCTTGCCGAGGTCGCCGAGCAGCTCGCCGGGGAGCGGGAGGATCTCGCGGCGGCGCTGCGCAACCTCGGCACCGCGCTCGGCGATGTGTCCGCGTTCGTGAAGAAGAACAAGAAGTCGCTGACCTCGAACGTGAAGGGCCTCAGCAAGGTGACCAAGGTGCTCGTCACCCAACGCGCCGCCCTGGAAGAGCTGCTGGAGGTCGCCCCCACGGGTCTGTCGAATCTCCAGAACGCCTACAACCCTTCCTCCGGCACCCTCGACACCCGCAACAACGCGCAGACACCGCAGGATCCGGCCGCGTTGCTGTGCTCCGTGCTGAAGACCACCGGCGAGAGGGCCGACTGCGCGGAGTTGGAGAGGCTCTTCGACTCGCTGCCCGAGGTACCGACCGCGCCCGCCGCGCCGGCCACCGTCGACCGGACCCTCGGCGGAATCCTGGAGGGCCGCGCATGATCCGCAAGGCAGGTGTGCTCGCCTGGGCGGCCGTCGGTTCGCTGCTGCTGTCCGGCTGCGAGTTCAACGGCTGGTACGACGTCGGGCTGCCGGGAGGAGCGGCCTCGGACGGCGACGCGTACCGCGTCACCGTCGAGTTCCGCGATGTCCTCGATCTGGTGCCGCAGTCGGCCGTGAAGGCCGACAACGTGACCGTGGGCGCGGTCGAGAAGGTCGAGCTGGACGGTTGGCACGCGCGCGTACGGCTGCGGGTCGCCGACTCGGTGAAGCTGCCCGCCAACGCGGTCGCCGAGCTGAGGCAGACCAGCATGCTCGGCGAGAAGTACGTGGCGCTGTCCGCCCCGCCCGGCACCGATCCCGTGGGCCGGCTCGGCGACGGCGACCGCATCCCGTTGAGCCGCAGCGGCCGTGACCCGGAGATCGAGGAGGTGTTCTCCGCCCTGTCCGCGCTGCTCAACGGCGGCGGGGTGGCCCAGCTCAAGACGATCACCGTGGAGCTCAACAAGGCCCTGGACGGCCGCGAGAGCCGGGTCAAGTCCCTGCTCAAGGAGCTGGACACCTTCCTCGGCGGCCTGGACGACCAGCGCGAGGACATCGTCCGCGCGATCAAGGCCGTCGACCGGTTCGCGGGGCGGCTCGGAAAGGAGAAGAAGACGATCGCCAAGGCCGTCGAGACGATGCCGCCCGCCCTCAAGGTCCTCGCGGACCAGCGGCGTGACCTGACGAGGATGCTCACCGCCCTGTCCAAGCTGGGCAGGACCGGCACGAAGGTCGTCAAGGCGTCCCGGGACGACACGGTCGCCAACCTGAAGCGACTGCGGCCGATCCTGCGGCAGCTGAACAAGGCGGGCGACGATCTGCCCAACTCCCTGGAACTGCTGACCACCTACCCCTTCCCGCGCAACGCGGTCGACGCCATCAAGGGCGACTACGTCAACCTCGCCGTCACCGCGGACCTCGATCTGTCGAGCCTCTACGGCAACCTGGCGGAGGAGCCGAAGGACGACGGCGGCACCCCGAAGTCACCCGGCCTTCCGGATCCTCCCGATGCCCCGGACGTCCCCGAGCTGCCGAGCGTGCCGACGCCCGGTCTGCCCGCCACGCCCGACACCCCCGCCACCCCCTCCGCACCGTCCGGCGGCGACCTGCTGTGCCCGCCGGTGTGCACCGCCGCCCACGGCATCCCCCAGGACCTCCCCGCGGGGATCGACCTCGCGCTCGCGGAGCTGATGCTGAAGGGGATACAGCCGTGATCACACGTACGGTCAAGGCCCAACTGCTCGCCTTCGCCACCGTCACCGCCGTCGGGGTGTCCTATGTCGGCGCCGAGTACACGGGCCTGGTGGACGCTGTCCTCGGCCGCGGCTACACCGTGCGCGCCGACTTCGCGGACTCCGGCGGCATCTTCGAGGGCGCCGAGGTCACCTACCGCGGGGTGCCCGTGGGACGGGTCGGCGCGCTGACGCTGACCGGCGCGGGCGGGGTCTCCGTCTCCCTCGACATCGAGGACGGGGCGCCGCGTATCCCGGCGGACACCCTCGCCGTGGTGGCCAACCGATCGGCGGTGGGCGAGCAGTACGTCGACCTCCAGCCGCGCGCCTCCCACGGCCCGTACCTGCTTCAGGGCAGCACGATCCCCCGGGACCGCACGCGCGTGCCGCTGCCCACGACCGACCTGGTCCTCAGCCTCGACCGGCTGGTGAACTCGGTCGGCAAGGACGACCTGCGCGTCACCGTCGACGAGCTCGGCAAGGCCTTCTCCGGCACCGGACCGCATCTGAGCAAGCTGATCGACTCGGGCAACGCGCTCGTCGAGTCGGCGTCCGAGTCGCTGCCCGAGACGATCTCGCTGATCGAGGACTCGCGAAGGGTGCTCAGGACGCAGGCCGACCAGGGGTCGTCCATCAAGGCGTTCTCACGCGATCTCGCCCTGCTCACCGCGGAGTTGAAGTCGAGCGACGGAGACCTGCGCAAGCTCATCGGCAACGCGCGACCGGCCGCCGTCGAGCTCAACTCGCTGCTGAAGTCGGTCGAGCCACGGCTCTCGGTGCTGCTCGCCAACCTGATCAGCGGCGGGCAGGTCACGCTCGCGCGGCTGCCCGGCGTGGAGCAGGCCCTGGTCACCTTCCCGGTGGTGGTCTCGGGCAGTTACACCGTGATCCCCGGCGACGGCACCACCCACTTCGGTCTGGTGCTGAACGCCGACGACCCGCCGCCCTGCACCCGGGGCTACGGCACGGCCCGCCGCGACCCGGCGGACACCAGCACCCGGGAGGCGAACACCGACGCGCGCTGCACCGCCCCCCGGGGCAGTGGCACCTCGGTGCGCGGCGCGCAGAACGCCCCCGGCGCCTCCTCCGGCGGCGGGGCCGACCAGGCGGCGTACGTCACGCCGTACGACCCGGAGACCGGCGCGCTCGCCGGCCCGGACGGAACGCCCGTCGAGATCGGCTCGACGGGCGGCCAGCAGACCGTCTTCGGAAAGGAGTCGTGGCAATGGCTGCTCGTCGGACCGATGGCATGAGCGGGCTCGTGGTCCGCGCGACCCGGGGCCTGATCGCCCGAGCCCGGAGCTCCCGGGCCCTGTCGGCGGGGCTCGTCGTGGCGACCGTCCTGTGCACCGCGTCGGCGCTCTGGCTGAGCAGCCGGCTGTACGACCAGCGTGAGGCGGAACAGCGCCGGCAGGACATCCTGGCGGCGGCCCGGCAGTCGGCGCTGAACTTCACCTCGCTCGACTACCGGCGCTACGACCGCGACAGCGCCAACGTGCTCAAGGGCGCCACCGGCGACTTCAAGAAGGAGTTCGCCGCGCAGACCGAGCAGCTGACCGATCTCGTCGGCCGGAACAGATCGGTCTCCGAGGGCCAGGTCCTCGAGGCGGGCATCGTCCGCTCCGACGAGCGCTCGGCCCGCGTGCTCGTGGTCGCCGACAGCAAGGTGACCAACACGGCCGTGCCCCAGGGGGAGGCACGCACCTACCGGCTGCAGCTCGACCTCGTCCACGAGGGCGGCCGCTGGCTGACCTCCGATGTCGAGTTCGTCGGCTGATCCCCTGCCGTATCGCCCAGTGAGGAGCAATACCGTGGCGAAGACCACCACCCGGGCCCTCGGCTCCGGTTCCCCGGCCCGGCGCACGATGACGGCGGCGGCCCGCGCCGCGGCCAAGCGCGCGGAACGCACGGAGCGGGACCCGGCGGCCGCCGTGGCCGAGACGAGGCCGCTCGCCGGACGCACCGTGGTCATCGAGCCCCCGGAGGGCTGGGACGATCCGCCGGAGCCGGCGCCGGAGGACTTCGAGGAGGACTCCCCGGCGGCGGCCGTACGGGGCTCCCGCAGGGGGCTGCTCACCGCGGTCCTGTGCGTGCTGGTGGTGGCGGGACTGGTCGCCGTCGCCGTGCTCGGCATGGACTACCGGGACGGTGTGCGGGCCGAGCGGGCACGCGCGCAGGCCCTCGCGGCCGCGCGGAAGGCGGCGCCCGTGGTGCTCTCGTACGACCACCGGCGCCTCGACCGGGACTTCGCCGCGGCGCGCGCCCACCTCACCGGGACGTTCCGCGACGAGTACGGCAGGACCACGCGGGCCGTGGTCGGGCCGACGGCGAGGAAGTACGAGGGGGTGGTGAAGGCGACGGTCGCGGAGCCGGCCGGAGGCGGCACGCCTGCCGCCTCGGTCGTGTCGGCCTCGGCGGACAAGGCCGTGGTCCTGCTCTTCGTCAACCAGGTGACCCGGAGCAGCCGGGTCACCGGCGCCCGGGTGGACCTGAACCGGGTGCGGATGACGATGACCCGCACGTCCGAGGGCTGGAAGGTGAGCGCCGTCGACGCCCTCTGAGCCGCCCCTCCCCCGAGCGCCCCCGCGTCCCCCGCGCGGGGGCGCTTTTTTGTCGGTCGGTCTTGACAGCCGCCGCAGCCCACAGGCAATCTTCCATTAAGCAGAAACGAACTTCCGTAATACGGAATCTCGATCGATCGAACGGAAGGGAGCGCCGGCCCCGATGCCAGGTTTTGGATTGAGCACAGCCGCAGAGCAGCGCTTCAACGTCAACCTGTCGATCCTCTTCACGGAACTCCCGCTCCTGGAGCGCCCCGCGGCAGCCGCCGCGGCCGGCTTCACCGCGGTCGAGCTGTGGTGGCCCTGGATCGACTCCCCGACCCCCGAGCAGTCCGAGCTCGACGCCCTGAAGAAGGCGATCGAGGACGCGGGCGTCCAGCTCACGGGCCTGAACTTCTACGCGGGACAGCTTCCGGGCCCGGACCGCGGCGCCCTGTCGGTGCCGGGCGAGGAGTCGGAGCGGTTCCGCGCCAACATCGACGTGGCCGCCGACTTCGCGCGGTCCCTCGGCTGCAAGGCGCTCAACGCGCTCTACGGCAACCGCGTCGAGGGCGTGGACCCGGCCGAGCAGGACGCGCTGGCGCTGGAGAACCTCGTCCTCGCGGCCCGGGCCGCCGACCGGATCGGCGCGATCCTGCTGATCGAGGCGCTGAACCGGCCCGAGTCGCCGCGGTACCCGCTGGTGTCGGCGCCGGCCGCGGTCGGCATCGTCGACAAGGTCAACGACGCGACGGGCCTGGGCAACGCGAAGTTCCTCATGGACCTCTACCACCTGTCGATGAACGGCGAGGACCTGCCGGCGGTGATCGAGCGGTACGCCGCGAAGACCGGCCATGTGCAGATCGCCGACAACCCCGGCCGCGGCGCCCCGGGCACGGGCTCGCTGCCCCTCGAAGACCTCCTCGACCAGCTGAAGAAGGCGGGTTACGACGGCTGGGTCGGCCTTGAGTACAAGCCGGGCGACCGCCCGAGCGCCGAGGCATTCGACTGGCTGTCCCGCTGACCCCCCTGACCGAAAGGCACCCCACCATGAGCAACACCCTCCCCAAGATCGCCTGGATCGGCCTCGGCATCATGGGCTCCCCCATGTCCGAGAACCTGATCAAGGCCGGTTACGAAGTCACCGGGTTCACGCTGGAGCAGGACAAGCTGGAGCGGCTGGCGAAGGCCGGGGGCACCGCCGCCGCCTCCATCGCCGAGGCCGTGAAGGACGCCGACATCGTCATCACGATGGTGCCCGCCTCCCCGCAGGTCGAGGCCATCGCCTACGGCCCGGACGGCATCCTGGAGAACGCGAAGTCCGGCGCCCTGCTGGTCGACATGTCCTCCATCACCCCGCAGACCTCCGTCGACCTGGCGAAGGCCGCCAAGGACAAGGGCATCCGCGTCCTGGACGCCCCGGTGTCCGGCGGTGAGGCCGGTGCCATCGAGGCCGTACTGTCGATCATGGTCGGTGGCGAGCAGGCCGACTTCGACGAGGCCAAGCCGGCGCTGGAGGCCCTCGGCAAGACCATCGTGCTGTGCGGTCCGCACGGCTCGGGCCAGACCGTGAAGGCCGCCAACCAGCTGATCGTCGCCGTGAACATCCAGGCGTGCGCCGAGGCCGTGGTCTTCCTGGAGAAGTCGGGAGTGGACCTGAAGGCCGCGCTGGACGTCCTCAACGGCGGCCTGGCCGGCTCCACCGTGCTGACGCGCAAGAAGGACAACTTCCTCCAGCGCGACTTCAAGCCGGGCTTCCGTATCGATCTGCACCACAAGGACATGGGCATCGTCACCGACGCCGCCCGCAATGTCGGCGCGGCCCTGCCCGTCGGTGCCGTGGTCGCCCAGCTCGTCGCGTCCCTGCGTGCGCAGGGCGACGGCGGCCTGGACCACTCGGCGCTGCTGCGCGCGGTCGAGCGCCTCTCCGGCGCGCAGGTCTGACGCCCCCCGAGACCTCCGGGCGGCGCCGCCGCTGACACCTGTCCTGTCGCGCCCAAGCGGCGGCGCCGCCCGGAATCCACTGCAACAAGACGTTGAGTATCTTCAACAAACTGTTGACGCCCAGTTCGCCCCCTCTTAGGCTCCACAAAGCGGAAACAGTTTTCCGCTGACACCCGCACGGAAGGTCCACGATGTCGAAGCGCGTGCTCACCACCGAGTCCGGCGCCCCGGTCGCCGACAACCAGAACTCCGCCTCCGCCGGCGTCGGCGGTCCGCTCCTCCTCCAGGACCAGCACCTCCTGGAGAAGCTCGCCCGGTTCAACCGTGAGCGCATCCCGGAGCGCGTGGTGCACGCCCGTGGCAGCGGCGCGTACGGCTACTTCGAGGTGACCGACGACGTCACCGGCTTCACCCACGCCGACTTCCTGAACACCGTCGGCAAGCGCACCGAGGTCTTCCTGCGCTTCTCGACCGTGGCCGACAGCCTCGGCGGCGCGGACGCGGTCCGTGACCCCCGGGGCTTCGCGGTCAAGTTCTATACGGAAGAGGGCAATTACGACCTCGTCGGGAACAACACCCCGGTGTTCTTCATCAAGGACCCGATCAAGTTCCCGGACTTCATCCACTCGCAGAAGCGCGACCCGTTCACCGGCAAGCAGGAGCCGGACAACGTCTGGGACTTCTGGGCGCACGCCCCCGAGGCCACCCACCAGGTGACCTGGTTGATGGGCGACCGCGGCATCCCGGCGTCGTACCGCCATATGAACGGCTACGGCTCGCACACCTACCAGTGGACGAACGCCGAGGGCGAGGCCTTCTTCGTCAAGTACCACTTCAAGACCAACCAGGGCATCCGCTGCCTGTCCTCCGAGCAGGCCGCGGAGCAGGCGGGCAAGGATCCCAACTCGCACCAGACGGATCTGCTCCAGGCCATCGAGCGGGGCGTCAACCCGTCCTGGACCCTCTACGTCCAGGTGATGCCGGCGGCCGAGGCGGCCGACTACCGCTTCAACCCGTTTGACCTGACCAAGGTGTGGCCGCACAAGGACTACCCGCTGCAGCGTGTGGGCCGCCTGGTCCTGGACCGCAACCCCGACAACGTCTTCGCCGAGGTCGAGCAGGCCGCGTTCTCCCCGAACAACTTCGTTCCGGGCATCGGCCCCTCCCCCGACAAGATGCTCCAGGGCCGTCTGTTCGCCTACGCGGACGCGCACCGCTACCGCCTGGGCGTCAACCACACCCAGCTCGCGGTGAACGCCCCGAAGGCGACGACCGCGCAGAACTACGGCCGCGACGGCCTCATGGCGTCCAACTCGCAGGGCCGGTACGCCAAGAACTACGAGCCGAACTCCTACGACGGCCCGGCCGAGACCGGCCGCCCGCTGTCCGCCCCACTGGCGGTGACCGGGTACACCGGCACCCACGAGGCGCCGCAGCACACCAAGGACGACGACTTCTTCCAGGCCGGCGAGCTGTACCGGCTGATGTCCGCCGAGGAGAAGTCCCGGCTGATCGCGAACATCGCCGGCGGTCTGTCCCAGGTCTCCCGCGACGACGTGATCGAGAAGAACCTGGCCCACTTCCACGCCGCCGACCCCGAGTACGGCAAGCGCGTGGAGGAGGCGGTCCGCGCCCTGCGCGAGGACTGAGAAGGCTCCCTGGCCGCGTCCGCCTTGCTGAGAGACCCGGATGAGGGGTGGTCGATCAGCGTCGGGCGCGGGCCGGGGTGAGGACCGCGGCGGTGTGCGAGCCAGTGCGGTGGTGAAGGACCCGAGCCCCCTTCTCGACCTGAGGGAAGGGCGCTTCAGGCTCCGTCGCGACCGCCGCGGTCCCGGTAGAGGCCCCGCGAAGCGCCGGATACGGACGGTCCCGTATCCGGCGCTTCGCGGCGTTCCCGGGGTGCGGAACCGCCCTGAGGGCCTGTCTGACAAATCCCCGCCTGCCCGGCGACGCCTGGCACGCACTCCCCCAGAGGGGGGGACCCCAGCCGCGTTGCCGAACCGCCCACGTCGCTCCGCCACGAGGGCCCTCCGGCGCCTTGCGATCGCACGCTCCCCCACGCTCGAACACGCTCGCGCGGGGGCACCCCCATCGCCGCCGCCCGGCCCGCCCTACGGGCGGATGACGGGGATTTGTCAGACAGGCCCTCACGCAGGAGCCTGAAGACATGGCACAACCGACGCAGCAACCGCACATCGTGGTCCACTCCCCGGCCCTGGACGGCTCCCGGCGGGTCACCGCGGGGGACGAGACGCTGGGCATCGCCTCGCATGTCGACGACGTCGCGGAGTTCCTGCGACTGGCCGACCTGTACGTCACCGATGTCGCGGAGAGCGACCTCATCGAATGGCAGGGCGGCGGCCCCGACGAGTGGCCGGGTCTCTCGGAGCACCACGAGACACACGGGACGTGAACCGCCTACGCCGCCGTCCGTAGTCCGGCTACGCAACCCTCAAATCAACCTCTGAACCCGCGCCCGGGGGCTTCAACTCCCCCCGGGCGCGGGCACATTCTCGGAACACGAGGCCCGCCGGCACGGGGGCAGCGGGCCTCGGCGGGTCGGGGACCGGTCAGGGGTGTCCGGGCGGCCCGGGCAACGGGGGCGGCTTGAGGCCCACCGATACGGGGGTGTGCGGCGGGCCTCAAGCCGGGCACGACGAAGAGGGGCAGCCCACCTCGCGGGTGGGCTGCCCCTGACTGTCCGGCGGATCCGGCGGATCAGACCTTCAGCGTCTTGATCGACGTCGGCGCATGGCCGGGCTCGGTCGCGATCTCCTCGAACTCCACGACATTGCTGATGTCGTTGGTGGTCGACATCGAGATGTTGGTGACGCGCTCCAGGATCGCCTCGACGACGACCGGCACCTGGAACTCGGCGGCGAGCTTCTTGGCCTGCTCGAAGGCGGCGCCGAGCTCGGCCGGGTCGGTGACCCGGATCGCCTTGCAGCCGAGGCCCTCGGCGACCTTGACGTGGTCGACGCCGTAGACGCCCAGCTCGGGCGAGTTGATGTTCTCGAACTCCAGCTTGACCTGGAAGTCGATGTCGAAGGCCCGCTGCGCCTGGCGGATCAGCCCCAGGTAGGAGTTGTTCACCAGGACATGGACGTACGGGATCCTGTGCTGCGCCCCGACCGCCAGCTCCTCGATCATGAACTGGAAGTCGTAGTCGCCGGAGAGCGCGACCACGGACGCCTCCGGGTCGGCCTTCGCCACGCCCAGCGCGGCCGGGATCGTCCAGCCGAGCGGGCCGGCCTGGCCGCAGTTGATCCAGTGCCGCGGCTTGAAGACATGCAGCATCTGGGCGCCGGCGATCTGCGAGAGGCCGATGGTGGAGACGTACCGGGTCTCCGGGCCGAAGGCCTTGTTCATCTCCTCGTAGACGCGCTGCGGCTTGATCGGGATGTCGTCGAAGTGCGTACGGCGCTGGAGGGTCGCCTTCTTCTCCTGCGCGGACGCGGCCCACGCCGAGCGGTCGGGCAGCTTGCCGGCCGCCTTCACCTCCCGTGCCACCTCGACGAAGAGCTCCAGGGCGGCCTTGGCGTCGGAGGCGATGCCGTAGTCCGGGGCGAAGATCTTGCCGATCTGGGTGGGCTCGACGTCGACGTGGACGAACGTCCGCCCGGCCGTGTAGACGTCCAGCTTGCCGGTGTGGCGGTTGGCCCAGCGGTTGCCGATGCCGAGGACGAAGTCGGACTCCAGGAAGGTCGCGTTGCCGTAGCGGTGCGAGGTCTGCAGGCCCACCATGCCGGCGTTCAGCTCGTGGTCGTCGGGCAGGACGCCCCAGCCCATCAGGGTCGGGACGACGGGGGTGCCGGTCAGCTCGGCGAACTCGACGAGCAGTTCGGCCGCGTCGGCGTTGATGACACCGCCGCCCGCGACGATCAGCGGCCGCTCGGAGGCGTTCAGCATCCCGATCGCCTTCTCGATCTGGGCGCGGGACGCGGCCGGCTTGTAGACCGGCAGCGGCTCGTACGTCTCCGGATCGAACTCGATCTCGGTGAGCTGGACGTCGATCGGCAGGTCGATCAGGACCGGCCCGGGACGGCCGGAGCGCATCAAGTGGAAGGCCTGCTGGAACACGCCGGGGACCTGCGCGGCCTCCAGGACGGTCACCGCCATTTTCGTGACCGGCTTGGCGATCGAGGCGATGTCGACGGCCTGGAAGTCCTCTTTGTGGATCACGGCGGTCGGAGCCTGTCCGGTGATGCACAGGATCGGGATCGAGTCACCGATGGCCGAGTACAGCCCGGTGATCATGTCGGTGCCGGCCGGGCCCGAGGTACCGATGCACACGCCGATGTTGCCCGGGTGGGTACGGGTGTAGCCCTCGGCCATGTGCGAGGCACCCTCGACATGCCGGGCGAGGATGTGCTGGATGCCACCGGACGCCTTGAGCGCCGCGTAGAACGGGTTGATCGCCGCGCCCGGCACACCGAACGCGTTGCTGACGCCCTCGCGCTTGAGGATCTCAACTGCCGCTCGGGCAGCGGTCATTCGAGCCATCGAGTACTCCTGCTTCGGCTGTCGGATTCGCATCCCCGTCGCGCCCCGCGGTTAAGCTCTTCCGTATTGCGGAAAGTATTTTCTACTATCTGGAAGCAATGTAAGTGGGGGGACGAAGCCCGTCAAGAGACGGACAAGCGGGGGCCCGCTGCAGCACCATGGGGGACATGCCCCAGAGCGTGGCGGTGTGCTGCCCGGCCTGCAGACGTGAGCACCAGTACGCGGCTCCGTCCTATCCGTGCGTCTGCGGTGCCCCCGTAGCACCGCGGCTGGACCTGCGCGGCACACCGTCGGCCGTCATACATCGCGTCTGGGCCGAGGAATGGGTCACCCTGCGGTGCGCCTCCTGCGGACGCAAGAGCCAGTGGCCGCAGCCGGAGCTCGGGTGCCCGTGCGGAACGGTGGTGCGGATCCCGGTGGCGGGCACGCTCTCCCAACCCGGCGCCGACGGGACCAGCGCGACCCGCTCCCGGCACCGGCCCGCCTTCCAGCCCGTCACGATCCGCACCGCGCGGGACGCGGTCACGGCCGCCGCGCTGTATCTGCGCCGGCTCGGCTACCGGGACATCCGCCGCGCCGACCAGCAGCCGCCGTCCGGCATCGGCCTCGCCGCCCACGGGCTGCTGGCCCAGGTCGACCCGACCGTGCGTCCGGCCTCCGTCCGGGACGTGGAGTGCCTGTGGCTCACCGCCATGACGGAGTCGTCCGGCTGCGCCTACTTCTCCCTCGCCGGGTACGCCCCGCAGGCCCGCACCCGGGCTGACGCCCTCGGCGTCCCCCTGTTCGTGCTGGACCTCACGGGCACCCCGCAGCCGGTCAACGGCCACGCCGACGCGCTCGACTCCCCCGCCGGCTGACACGACGACGCCGGCCCCCAGCGATACGGGAGCCGGCGCTGCCGGGACGCGAGGCCCGTTACGGGGTGACGCAGCCGATCGAGCCGACCGGGAGGTCGTTGCCCGTGGAGGTGGCGGTGAAGCCGAAGGTGACGCTGCCGTCCGGGGCGATGGTCCGGTTGTAGTCCATGTTCCTGACTGTGACCGTGCCGTCGGATCCGGTACTGAGCGCGCCGTTCCACACACTGCTGATCCTGGTGCCGGCGCCCGGCTGCCAGCGCACGGCCCAGCCGTTCTGCGCTGCCGTGTTGTGGTTCATGACCTCGACGGAACCCTGGAAGCCGCCGCTCCAGGAGTTCGTCACCGAGTACACGGCCATACAGCCGGTCTGCGGACCGGTCGGGGTCGGGGTGGGAGTCGGGGTGGGCGTGGGCGTCGGGGTGGGGGTGCCGCCCGAGTCACGGATGCCGGTCACCTCGCCGTTGCCGCCGTCGAAGACGATGTCGGAGCAGGAGAAGAAGTTCTCCTGGCTGTCCGACCGCACCCACTGGATGAACAGCACCGCGTCACCCGAGCGGCCCGAGGGCAGGTTCAGGTCCCAGAAGTAGTGGCCGGACTCGCTCCCCGGCGAGCCCGACTGGGCGGGGTTGGTGACCGTCTGGATGAGCTCCAGGTCGTCCCAGCCCAGCTCGGTGGTGGGCGAGTAACCGGGCTTGGACAGATACACCCGGAAGTCGCCCGGGTGCGCCGCCCAGTTGCTGTACCGCACGCGCATGCTCTTCCCGGAGGTCAGATGCGTCCGGGGCCAGTCGGCACGGGCGGCGTTGTAGCCGGTGAAGTTGTACGGGGAACGGTCACCGGCGCTGCACAGCTTGCCGTCCGGTACATAACCGGCGCCGCGTCCGCCCGCGTTGGAGTCGAGCACGGCGAACCAGTTGTAGAGCGCCGTCGCCCCGCTCTCGGCGAGCGCGGCCTTGCACGCCGGGTTCGTGGGGTCCAGTGCGCCGGTGCTGGTCTTGGCGTCCAGATAGCAGAGATAGGTCCGCGATCCGGGCATCATCGCCACGCCGTGCGCCTGCGCGCTGCCCTGGCCGAGCAAGGCCAGGCCGAGCCCGCTGAGCAGGGTGGCCAGCACCGCCGCCCAGGAGAGAAGCCGGTTTCTGCGTCGAACCATGGTGCCTCCTGTCGTTCGTCGTAGCCGTCCGCTGTGGAGCCCCCGCCCGCCCGGGGAAGGAGTCGCTCCGGGCGGGCGAGGGAGTGTGGGGGAGGTACGCGGATCAGGCGGGCGGCGCGCCCCAGGCCAGTACGGTGCCGAGGTAGCCGGGGATCGCCGGGGCGTCGGTGTACGACGTGGCGGTGGTGCGGCTGTGGTCGTCGGCCTCGTTGAAGGCGGACCAGTCGGACTTGGCCATCCGGAGCTGGATGTCACCGGTGTCCCGTCCGGCGGCGAGCGAGCCGGCCGAGAAGCCGACCTCCAGATAGGCGTCCGCGCCCGCGACCGGCGTGCTCAGCGGGACGGCCCTGAGCTTGACGTTGGAGCAGCCGACGGCGGCGTAGTCGCACCAGGCGCTGACGGTGGGCGAGCCGCCGTCCCGGGTGAAGTAGTAGCGGGCGGTCACCTCGGTCAGAGCGAGGGCGGCGCTGCCGGTGTTGGTGATCCGCAGACCGGGACGGATGGCGTTGTCGGTGGCCGAGGCGTCGTTGTTCTTGTAGGCGATCTTGAGACCGCCCGTCGGGTCGGGGCCGCCGCCTGTCTCGGTGGTGACGCCCAGGGCGGCGGAGGCCGCGGAGACGTTCCCGGCGGCGTCCCGGGCCCGGACGGTGTAGCGGTAGGCCGTCGCGGCGCTCAGCCCGGTGTCCGTGAAGGTGGTCCCGCTGACCGGCTGGGCGGTGACCCTGGCGCCGTCGCGGTACACGTCGTACCCGGTCACACCCACGTTGTCGGTGGCCGCGCTCCAGGCGAGGGAGACGCTGCTCGCGGTCTTCGCCGTGGCCCGCAGTCCGGTCGGCGCGGTCGGGGCCGTGGTGTCACCCGGGTCGGTGCCGCCCGTCGGCACCGCGGGGTAGGCGTTGCGCACCAGCATCGAGACCTGGTTGTGGAACCAGTGCCCGGCCAGCGGTGCGCCGGGCAGTGCCCCGGTCTTGTTGTTCCCGGCGTTGGGCGCGGTGTAGTCCGGGTCGCACATCGGGTCCGCGCGCTTGCCCTCCTGGTTGGGGATGTCCTTGCTGGCCCCGTCGGACTCCCCCGGCGGCTTGACCCAGTCGAGTGGCCGCCCGGAGACCAGGACCACCACGACGGGCACCCCGCTCGCCTTCAGCCGGGCGAGGGTCTGCAGGTCCTCCTGGTCCAGGCCCATGCCCCCGGGCCGGTCGCCGTGCATCTCGGCGTACGGCGTCTCCCCGACGACCGCCACCGCGGCCGTGTAGCTGCCGTCGATGCCGTTGCCGTAGCGGTCGTAGGTGATCCGGGACGGGTCGGTCGCGGCGGCTCGGATGCCCTGGAGGATCGTGGTGCCCTCGGTGACCGGGCCGCTGCGGCCCTGCCAGCCCAGGGTCCAGCCGCCGCTCTGGTTGCCGATGTCGTCGGCGGACTTGCCGGCCACGAACAGCTTGGCGTTCTTCGCCAGCGGCAGGACACCGCCGTCGTTCTTCAGCAGCACCTGTGACTGCCGTACGGCCTGCCGGGCGAGCGCCCGGTGCTCGGCGGAGCCGACGCCCGGTGTCAACGAGCGGTCGGTGAGCGGCCGTTCGAAGAGGCCGAGCTGGAACTTCTTCGTCAGGATGCGGCGGTTGGCGTCGTCGACGCGCGCCTGGGCGATCCGCCCGGCGGTCACCTCACCGCGCAGCAGGGTGAGGAACTTCTTGTAGTCGTGCGGGACCATCACCATGTCGACACCGGCGTTGACGACCGTGGTGATCTCGGCCCCGGTGAAGCCGCTCTGCCCGTCGAGCTGGTCGACCGCGGCCCAGTCGGAGACGACGAAGCCGGTGAAGCCCAGCTCGCCCTTGAGCACATCGGTGACCAGGTACTTGTGGGCGTGCGATTTCACGCCGTTCCAGCTGCTGTACGAGAGCATCACCGAGCCCACGCCCCGCCGTACCGCCTCCTGGAAGGGCGGCAGATGGATCGCGCGCAG
Organism: Streptomyces sp. P17; assembly: GCF_032436805.1. NCBI lineage: Bacteria > Bacillati > Actinomycetota > Actinomycetes > Kitasatosporales > Streptomycetaceae > Streptomyces > Streptomyces sp. P17. The sequence goes on from NZ_JAVRBF010000030.1 coordinate 80,691, forward strand.
CTCGGTCTCCGACAGTTCGGTGTTGCCCTGGTCGACGCCGCCGGTGGTGCCGCCGTCGCCGAGGTAGTGCTTGGCGGTGGCGAGCACCGAGGCCGGGTCGCCGCCCAGGGTCTGGCCCTGCATGCCGGTGACGAACGTGGCCATGGAGGCGGGCAGTTCGGGCTTTTCCCCGAACGACTCGTAGGTGCGGCCCCACCGGTCGTTGCGGGCCACGCACAGACAGGGCGCGAAGGACCAGTCGATGCCGGTGCCGGCCACCTCCTCGGCCACCGCGCGTCCGACGCGCTGCACCAGCGCCGGGTCACGGGTGGCGCCGAGGCCGATGTTGTGCGGGAAGAGCGTGGCACCGCGCACCGCGTTGTGGCCGTGCACCGCGTCGATGCCGTAGATCATCGGGATGCCGAGCGGTGTACCGAGGGCGGTGCGCTGGAGGGAGTCGTAGGTGTCGGCCCAGGTCCGGGCGTTGTTGGGGCTGACCGTCGAGTCGCCGCCGGAGAGCACCGAGCCGATGCGGTAGGCGGCGAGGTCGGACTGCGGGGCGAGCGCGTCCTTCTCGATCTGCGTCATCTGGCCGAGCTTGTCGTCGAGCGTCATCCGGGAGAGCAGGTCGTCGACCCGCTCGGGCACCGGCAAGGAGGGGTCCTGGTACGGGAGGGCCGCGACGGCCGTCGGGACGTCGGCGCGCGGGGCGGACGAGACGGGCGGGGCGGCGGCCAGTCCGGTCAGGGCGAGGGTCGCGGCGCACAGCGCGGCGACGATCGTGGGGCGGCGGGTGGACAGGGTGCGGCTCGGGCTCATGGGCGGTGTGCCTTTCCGGGTGCGGGCCGGAGGGGCGAAGGGGAGGGGGCCCGCCCCGTCGGTGCGGGAAGCGGGGCGGGCCCCGGAGGGAGCCGGTGCCGGGGCACCGGCCGGGTCACGCGCTGGCGCAGGCGGTTCCGTTCAGGCTGAACCCGGGCGGCTGCGCGAACGTGCCGCTGTAGGTGCCCTGGAAGCCGAAGGTCTGGCTGCCGCCGGGGGCGATCTGCGCGTTGTGTGCCACGGGGCTCGCCGTGACCGCGCCCGAGGAGCCGGACAGGGTGGTGTTCCAGGAGTTGGTGACGCGCTGCCCGGAGGGCAGGGTGAAGCCGAGCTTCCAGTTGTCGACGGCACGGGAACCGGCGTTCTTGACGGTGACGTTGGCGGTGAAGCCGCCCTGCCAGACGTTGGTCGCGTAGTTCACCTGGCAGACCGTCGCCGGGTCACCGGGGCCACCCGGGTCACCGCCGCCGGTGTTGACGGTGGAGGAGAAGGAGTTCACCGCGAGCCCGGCGCCGTTCTGCCACGGCTCGAACCCGGCCTGGACGCTCGTCAGATACCAGGTGCTCTGCGCCAGTCCCCGGGCGACGGCCTGGTCGACGAAGTCCATGACATCGAAGCTCCAGCTGCTGATCGCCGAGGGGGCGACGAAGGAGATCACGTCGTTGGAACCGTTGCTGCCGGTCCACACCTCCCAGGTGCGGCCGCCGACGGTGGCGGTGCCCACCGGCGAGCCGATCGGCTGGATCGGGCCCACCCGGTTGAACCAGATCATGATCTCGGTCCGGTTGACGCCGTCGGTGCGGGGCGTCGGGTCCAGCCAGATGTCGTACGAGGCGTTGTACACGGCGCCCGAGACATAGCCGTAGGAGATGCTGCTGGGCGCGCTGGAGATGGTGCTGACCTGCGCGGGGAGGTTGGTGCCCGGCGAGCAGTTCGTGTAGTGGCAGCCGTTGAAGACCGACGGGTACGACTTCGGGGCGCCGTTGGTGGGTACCGAGCCGTCGGCCTGGGTGACCCGGAAGCCGGTGTCGGTGGCGGTGACGCACTGGGGGGCGCTGGTGCCCCAGCGGTTGTTCTGGACGACGTAGCGCCCCTGGATGACGGTCGAGCCGTACTGCTCGCAGATCGTGGTGTCGGCCTGGGCCGGCGGTGTCGCGACGACCAGGGCCGCGACGGCGGCGAGAGCGGAGAGCAGCGCGGCGAACAGGCCGCGGGCGGTGCGGGGACGGTGCGGTAACGGTCGCATGCGGGTGCCTCTCTCGGAGGTGGCTCCGGATACATCGGGGGCCGGATCGGGAGCGCTCCCAACTCCCCACTGATGGGAGCGCTCCCACCCCACCGGTTCGGTCCGGACTGTAGAAGTCCGCCCATGTCCCTGACAACCCTGCGCGCGCGAATGCGTCGAAGCGATTTCGAAGCAGCAGGTCAACGAGGTGGCCCAGCAACGCCCTGGGCGGGCAACGTGATTTGGGAGCGCTCCCGAAAAGCGTCCGACGCGTGCGGAGGCGGGTTCAGGCCGAGTCGCGGACCACCAACCGGGTGCGCAGGATGACATGGCGCCAGGCCACTTCCGGCTGCTCCATCTCCTCCAGCAGCAGCCGCACCATGGTCCGGCCGATCTCCTCCAGCGGCTGACGGACCGTCGTCAGCGAGGGTTCGGTGTGCTGGGCGAGCAGGAAGTCGTCGAAGCCGATCACCGCGACATCCTCGGGCACCCGGCGGCCGGCGGCCCGCAGCACGCCCAGCGCTCCGGCGGCCATGGTGTCCGAGGCGGCGAAGACGGCGTCCATGTCCGGGTGCTTGTCGAGGAGTTCGGCCGTCGCCCGGCGCCCGCTGGCCTCGGTGAAGTCACCCTCGACGACCAGCGAGGGCAGAGGATCGAGGCCCGCGGCGGCCAGTGCTTCCCGGTAGCCGCGCAGCCGGCACTGGGTGACGTACATGTCGAGCGGCCCGGTGACGGTGGCGATCCTCCTGCGCCCACCGCGCAGCAGGTGCTCGACCGCGCCGCGGGCGCCGCCGACGTTGTCCGCGTCCACGTAGGTGACGTGCTCGTCGCCCGAGCGACGCCCGAGCAGCACGGTGGGCAGTCCGGCCTCGGCGAGCATGTCGGGCAGCCGGTCCTCGGCACGCACGGACATCAGCAGGACCCCGTCCACCCGCCCGCCGCGGGCGTACTCGACGAACCGCCGCCGCTCGGCGTCCGTGCGGACCAGGGTGAGCAGCAGCTGCACCGAGGTGTCGGCGAGGGCGTCGCCGACCGACTGGACGATCTCCGAGAAGAACGGCTCCCCGAACAGCCGCCAGTCCCGCTCCGTCATCGCCAGGGCCACGGCGTCCGCGCGCCGCCCGGCCAGGGAACGGGCCGCCAGATTGGGCACATAGCCCAGTTCGGCGATGGCCCGCTCGACGGCACGGCGCGTCGAATCCTTCACGCCCGCCGCGTTGTTGATGACCCGCGAGACGGTGCCGCGCCCGACACCGGCGAGGGCCGCGACCTCCTCCAGCGTCGGCGAGCCAGGGCGCTGCCTGCCCATAACCACCCCCAGGGCACCCGATCTTACGGGCCGCGGCCCGCTGTGATCGAATGTTTCGGCGGCGGTCAGGCCGAGTAGCGCTCCCTCAACTCGATCTTGCGTACCTTTCCGGACACCGTCATCGGGAAGGAGTCGAGGACCCGCACCACGGCCGGGATCTTGTAGTGCGCCAACTGCCCTTCGCAGAAGGCCCGTACGTCCTCCAGCGTCGGCGGGTCGGCCGGGTCGCGCGGGATGACGCAGGCCAGGACCTCCTCGCCGTAGCGCTCGTGCGGGACGCCGATGACCTGGACGTCGGCGATCTTCGGGTGGGCGTAGAGGAACTCCTCGATCTCGCGCGGGTAGATGTTCTCGCCGCCCCGGATGATCATGTCCTTGATACGGCCGACGATCTCGACGTACCCGTCCTCGCGCATCATCGCGAGGTCGCCGGTGTGCATCCAGCGGGCGGGGTCGACGGCCTCGGCGGTCTTCTCCGGCTCGTTCCAGTAGCCGAGCATCACGCTGTAGCCGCGGGTGCACAACTCGCCCGCCGAGCCTCGGGGTTGGGTCACTCCGGTCGCCGGGTCGACGATCTTCACCTCGATGTGCGGCAGGACGCGGCCGACCGTGCCGGTGCGGTGTTCGAGGTCGTCGTCGCGCCGGGTCTGCGTGGAGACGGGCGAGGTCTCCGTCATGCCGTAGCAGATCGACACCTCGGCCATGTGCATCTCGCCGACCACCCGCTTCATCACCTCCACCGGACAGGGCGAGCCCGCCATGATGCCGGTGCGCAGGGAGGAGAGGTCGTACGCCGCGAAGTCGGGATGGTTCAACTCCGCGATGAACATGGTCGGTACGCCGTACAGGGAGGTGCAGCGCTCCTGCTGGACGGCCTCCAGTGTGGCCTTCGGGTCGAAGGAGGGGGCCGGGATGACGATGCAGGCGCCGTGGGACGTGGCGGCCAGGTTCCCCATCACCATGCCGAAGCAGTGGACGACGAACATCTCCGTCGAGATCGACAACTCCTTCATCAACGCGCTCGGCAGCCCGGACACCGCCCTCTTCCTGGAGGCGCAGCACGTCCTCGGCCGCGTCGTAGAAGGGATACTGCACAACGGCGAGCCGGGCCTGTGGAACAGCTCGCTGTCCAACGAGGGCGAGGTCAACCCGGTCATCGCGACCAACTCGTGCGGAGAAATCACACTCCCCCAGACCGGCGCCTGCATGCTCGGCCACGTCAACCTCGACCACTTCGCCCCGAAGGAGAAGGGCGGCCTGCCCGACTTCAAGGGCATGTACCGGGCGCATGAGCTGATGACGCGGTTCCTGATACGGGCCACCTACGGCGACATGACCGACGACCAGCAGCGCGAGGTGATGCACAGCGAGCGGCGCATCGGCGTCGGTCACCTCGGAGTGCAGGGATACCTCGCCAAGATCGGCATCCGCTACTCCAACGCCCCGTACAACGAGCCGTTCCGCGCCCTGCTGCGGAACCTGTCCGACTCGGTCCGCGACGAGGCCCGCGCGTACGCCTTCCAGCTCCGCGTCCCCGAGCCTGTGAAGGTCACCACCGTGGCCCCGACCGGCTCGATCGCGAAGCTCCCCGGAGTCAGCGAGGGCATTCACCCCATCTACGCCCGGTACTTCCTGCGCCGTGTCCGGTTCTCGATGACCGACCCGGCCCAGGCCGCGACCGTGCAGGAGGCGGTGAACGCCGGCCACCTGGTGGAGAAGTGCGCGTACGACCAGAGCGGCAACACGATGGTCGTCGCGTACCCGACCAAGGAGAAGCTGGTCGCCGAGGTCGAGGCCCTGGGCTACGACCCGGACAGCGGAGCCTGGCGGTCTCGTCACTGTCCGAGCCTGAGGTACCGCTTCACAGATTCACAGACCCCCGATGGACCTCGTCGGGGGTCAGAGCCCCCGCACTGGCGGGGGCTTCCTTGTCGGCCATCAGGATACGCACAGCTCTTCCTTGATCACAAACAGCAAGCCCCCTGGTCAACTGACCAGAGGGCTTGCGTACTTGGAGCAGCGGCAGGGCGAACGGGTCCCGGGCCGATCAAACCACGGGGCGCAAGGGTGCGCTCGGAGAGTCCAGCCAGGGAGTGTGCTCTCCGGTCTCCCCGTCGACCGTCAGGCCGAACCTCTCCCACCCCGGCCTGCCCTGGGTGTCCCAGTACTCGTACGCGACGGCCACCTCGTCCCACAGGTCGCGAGGACCGGACTGGTAGACCTCGAACTCCTTCCGGCCGGGCTCGTAGTCGACCGTGGCCCACGACGTGACCGCAGTGTCCCGCAACCACAGCGTGTACGAGCCATCGTCATAAGTCTCAGCCCACGGGAAGATCCCCTGGGTCTGGAGACCGATGGCAAACATCGGCAGCCAATCCCCCAACTCCTCAGGAGAGATGGGTGTCATCGACTGGACACCATCGGCCGGCCACTCCTTGCCGCCCAGGTACTCCCGCGTGTGCTTGCGGAACTGGCGTTGCTGGCGCAGCCGCATGAACGCAGAAGAGCCAATGAACGAACCCACCGCAGAGCCGTCGCGCTGCACGACCAGCCGCACCACGCCTTCGCCGCCGTATGTGGTGGCGTACGGGGCGACGATGATCCCGCCCGTGCGGACCTGGCCGATCACTCGGTGCGGAACCTCGGTCAGGGAGGCCGTGACCAAGACCCGATCATACGGCGCACCCTTGTTGTACCCCTCGGCCCCGTCTCCGACGATCATCGTCGGCTGGTACCCAAGGGCCTTCATCCGCTCGCGCGCTGACGTGGCGTTGTCCTCGTCGACCTCGACGGTGACGACGTTGCCCGGCCCGACCCGCTCAGACAGGAGCGCAGCGTTCCAGCCGGTGCCCGTGCCGATCTCCAGGACTCGACTGCTCTGCCGGACATCGAGCGCGGTGAGCATCGAGAACACCATGGACGGCTGGGAGTTCGAGCACGTCGGCGACTTCCCCTTGCCGGTGCCTGAGTGCTTCCCGTCGTCCCACTGGGTGGTCAGCGACACGTCCGAGTAGACCGCTGTGAACCATGCTTCCGGATCCTCGTTGCGGTCGATTGCCTCGCCCTGCCCTGTGCCCTTGGTCTGGCCGGGCCACATGAGGTCCGGGACGAACAGCTCCCGCGGCACCGCCTTGAACATCGGCAGCCAGTCCGAGGTCAGCGTGCCCTTTTCCGTGAGCCGGGAGGCCAGCCCATCAAGGCCAGCCTCCCTCACGTCGTGCTCGGTCACCCGCCGAAGACCCCGTTCGAGTCGCTGTGGCCCGAGTCGTCACCCTCGCCCTGGCCACCACCACCGTGCTTGTTGCCCGAGTCGCTGTCGTCCTCGCCGCCTGCAACGATCCAGGGTCGCTCGTCACGCATGACGCATCTCCTCAATTGAAGGGGTGGTGCTCTGCACTTGCTGACCCCCCTCGACCGCCGACCGTCAGGCAATCGAGGCGGGGGTTGGGCGGCCCCGCCCAAGCACCACGGGGGTAGCGCTCGGACGGAGCCAGTCTCATGGATTGGCCAACACGTACGCAGCGGCGAAGACGAGCCCGACCGAAGCCGCGATCATGAAGGCCAGAAGGGGGCCGGCGTACCGGCCGAGTAATCGCCACATCAGGGCTGCATCCAGGTACGCCAGGGCCTGGTGATGATCTCCTCGTAGCTGTTGTGGCTCGGGTTCCGTCCCGAGTGGCCCAGCGCCCACGACTGCGGCGGCTCCCATGACCGATCAGGAGCGGACTGCTCGCCACACACAAGGCACTTCATCGCGTGTGTCAGGGGCGGTGCGTCCGGCTTCCTGTCGGGGACAAGGTGCCACTGCTTGTGGGTGATGACGGTGTGCGGCCCGCTCACAGCCCCAACCTCGTCATCCTGTTGCGGGCACTGTTGCGCGCCCGCATCTCCTCCAGCGCCGTGACCGCAACCACGTCGGCGGGATCGACTTCCCACTCCTGCCCGTGAGTAAGCGGTCTCATCACGAAGCGACCCGCGGCCATGTCCGTCAGGACGCCAACCTTGTCCTTGGTCGTGTCCTTGGCCAGGTCACCGATGCCCGGCTGTCTCTGCTCGTCGTGACCGTCCATGACCACGAAACTACGAGCCGCTACCAATGCGGGCCAGGCAAAGGCGTTGGTACTTTCCCGACACCCCGTCAAGAACTACCAGTCTGCTTGGTAGTTACCCCGCGATGCCCAGGTGGGACGCCATCTCGCGCATGTCCTGAGTCAACGTGCGTTTCCGGTTGCCCAGGATGTCCCGCATCACCCGCCGAGCCATCGTCTGATGCTTCAGCCACTCGGGGGACGTCGCCTTGATGCCCGTCAGCTCGTCCATCGCGTCCTGGTGTGACCCGAGCAGGACATGAGCCCGCGCCACGTCCAAGCGGTGCCGGTCCCAGTTGTTCGGGCTCGGCCGGCCGAGCTTCTTCAGCGCCTTGTTGCCCACGGGGCCATCGTCGGCCCGGCTGAGCACCCCCCGCGCGTCACCCATGAGCGACAGATCCTCGATCACCTTGGTCTCGGCCGTCACAGGCCCGAACGTACCCCAGTGCTCCCGGAAGTCCATGTGCTCCCGCCCCAGCGCACTCGCGGCCGTCGTCGCCATGCGCCGGGCCTCCCTGGCGATGTCCTGGCGGTTGTTCCGGATCGAAGCGGACGCCACACGCTGAAGCAGCTCGCCCCAGACCGCGAGCTGGGCGGGCGTGGCCTTGGACATGCGCGGCTCGACGTCATCGGCGGTACGGACGGCCAGTTGCTCGGCCTCGTCGAAGCGGTCCTGCCGCAGGAGCAGCCAGCCCATCCCCACAACGCCATTCGTGGCGAGCTGCACCAGACCAACCTCCCGCGCGTCCTGAATGCCGCGAGAGAGAGCGTGGTACGCCATGTCGTAGCGCCTGACCTGGGTCAGGTACTTACCGGCCAGCAGGAGCGCCCTGCCGCGCACGATTTTGGCGCGCTGCTCATCCTCCCCGCCATCGCTGGTTGCCACCGCTGTCTCGGCAGCGCGCAGGATGCCGGGCAGCTTCTTCGCGACGCTGTCGTAGCGGTCCGTGCGGTAAAGGGCGTGCTGATCGTCGATGTCCCGCTGGATCGCAGACAGGGCCATGGGCCGGTCCGGCTCCATGATCGTCTCGGACAGGCCGACAGGCGGCATGAGCGCCCGGCGCAACTCCATCAGGCGAGGGCCCTCGCTGGAGTCCACCTCAATGGGTGACGGCACCTCGGTGGCGAACAGGCTTGATGTCGTGGTGCCCAGGGCACGAGCCCACGAGTTCAGCATCTCGACCGAGGCGTTCCCGCCCTGCTCGACGATACGGACCATGCCGACTGAGGATCCGGAAGCCTCGGCAAGCTGCTCCTGCGACCAGCCCTTCAGGCGCCGGTAGTTCTTGACGTTCTCTCCGAGCGACGACATCGAATCACCTCCCAACCAGCGTACTGTGGATGGGGAATCCCATGCGGCGCTTGGCCTGAGGCGTGTACCGTCAAGCTGTAAAAGCCGAAGCAGTGGTAGAAGGGCACCGGCAGACACACCCGGTCCTGTTCGGTGTACGCGATCAACTCCCCGACGAAGTATCCGTTGTTGAGGATGTTGTGGTGGGAGAGCGTGGCGCCCTTGGGGAAGCCGGTGGTGCCCGAGGTGTACTGGATGTTGACCGGGTCGTCGCAGGACAGGTCCTCCGGGAGGTCGCGCGGGGTGGCGCGGGCGAGCAGCGCGTCCCAGCTCGGGTCACCGAAGTACACCGCCTCGCGCAGCCCGGGGCAGGTGCCCCGCACCTCGTCCACCATCGCCCGGTAGTCGCTGCTCTTGTGCCCGAGCGAGGCGAAGAGCAGGGAGATCCCGGCCTGGTTGAGCACGTACTCGACCTCGTGCACGCGGTAGGCCGGGTTGATGTTCACCATGATCGCGCCGATGCGGGCGGTGGCGTACTGGACGAGCACCCACTCGGGGCAGTTGATGGCCCAGATCCCGACCCGGTCGCCCTTGACGACCCCGCTCGCGAGCAGCGCGTACGCCAACTCGTCGACGTCCGCCATGAGTTGTGCGTACGTCCAGCGCCGCCCCGACGGGACGTCGACGAGCGCCTCCCGCTCGGGCCAAGTGGCGGCCGTGCGCGCCAGGTCGTCCCCGATCGTGGCGCCGAGGAGGGCGGTCGCGCCGGTTCCGTGCGTGTACGACAGTGCGGTCACCGGAAGTCCTCCTCGCGGTACTCGTTGTCCGAGCCGGCCGCCGTGGCCTCGCGCAGTTCGATCCGGCGGATCTTGCCGGAGACGGTCTTGGGCAGCGGCGCGAACTCCAGCCGGCGCACGCGCTTGTAGGGGGCGAGGACCTCGCGGGAGTGCTCGAAGAGGACCTTCGCGGTGTCGGGGCCCGGCTCCCAGCCGTCGGCGAGGACGACATAGGCCTTGGGGACGGCGAGGCGCAGCTCGTCGGGGGCGGGCACGACAGCGGCCTCGGCGACCGCCTCGTGCTCCAGCAGGGCGCTCTCCAGCTCGAAGGGACTGATCTTGTAGTCGGAGGCCTTGAAGACATCGTCACTGCGTCCGATATACGTCAGATATCCGTCTTCATCCCTGGATGCGACATCCCCGGTGCGGTAGTAGCCGCCCGCCATCGCCTCCGCCGTACGGTCGGCGTCGCCGTGGTAGCCGGTCATCAGGCCGACGGGGCGGGCCGACAGGTCGAGCGCGATCTCGCCCTCGTCCGCGCCGGGCGCGCCGGAGACCGGGTCCAGCAGTTCGACGCGGTAGCCGGGGCTGGGTCGGCCCATGGAGCCCGTCTTCAGGGGCTGGCCCGGGCTGTTGGAGACCTGGACGGCGGTCTCGGTCTGGCCGAAGCCGTCCCGGATGGTGACACCCCAGGCCCGTCGGACCTGCTCGATGACCTCGGGGTTCAGCGGCTCCCCCGCCGCCACGGCCTCGCGCGGGGGCGTGCGCAGGGCGGCCAGGTCGGCCTGGATGAGCATCCGCCACACCGTCGGCGGGGCGCAGAAGGTCGTGACGCCCGCCCGGTCCATCTCCGCCATCAGACGGGCCGCGTCGAAGCGCGTGTAGTTGTGCAGGAAGACGGTCGCCTCGGCGTTCCACGGCGCGAACAGGTTGGACCAGGCGTGCTTGGCCCAGCCCGGCGAGGAGATGTTGAGGTGCACGTCGCCGGGCCTGAGGCCGATCCAGTACATGGTGGCGAGGTGGCCGACCGGGTACGAGACGTGGGTGTGCTCGACGAGCTTGGGCCGGGCGGTGGTCCCGGAGGTGAAGTAGAGCATCAGCGGGTCGTCGGCGCGGGTCGGTCCGTCCGGGGTGAAGTCTGCGGCGGCCGCGTAGGCGTCCTCGTACGTCTGCCAGCCCTCGCGCGCGCCGCCGACGACGAGGCGGGTGTAGTCACCGGGCACCTCGTCGAACTTGCCGGTGTCCTCGGACCGCACGATCACATGCCGGACGTGCCCGCGCTCCACCCGGTCGCGCAGGTCGGCGGGGCCGAGCAGCGGGGTGGCCGGGATGACGACCGCGCGCAGCTTCATGGCCGCCAGCGCGGTCTCCCACAGCTCGGTCTGGTTGCCGAGCATGACCAGGACCCGGTCCCCGGCCCCGACGCCCCGCGCGCGCAGCCAGTTCGCGACCCGGTTCGAGCGGGCGGACATCTCGGCGAACGACAGCCGCGCCTCGGTGCCGTCCTCCTCGACGATGTGCAGGGCGGTTCGGTCGTTTCCGGCCGCGATGACGTCGAACCAGTCGAGGGCCCAGTTGAACCGCTCCGGCCGGGGCCACTCGAACCCTTCGTAGGCGGTGGCGTAGTCCTCGCGGTGCTCCAGCAGGAAGTCCCGTGCCCTGCGGAAGAGCTCTGTCGTCATCTGTCCTCCTCGTCACCGGACCATTGCCGGGCGGCTCCCTGCCATCGTGTAATCCGTGATGGAAGTCTCACTACCCCCGAACGGGGGTGTACGCCGCAGAGGAAGGGCGGGCAGTTGGCAGCGGATGTCACCGGAGCGGCGGAGATCAGCGGTGCGCTGGTCCGGCTGCGGCGCTCGACCGGGCTCCCGGTCGCGTTCGGCGGCCTGGTGGAGTCCACCCGCCCTCAGATGCTCATCAGCGAACTCAACGGCACCGCCACGCGCGCGCTGAGCCGGCTCGCCGTGACCTCCGGCACCGGACTCGGCGGCCGCGCGGTCGCCCTGGCCCGCCCGTGCGCGGTGACGGACTACTCCGCCTCGCGGCAGATCAGCCACGAGTACGACACCGCCGTCGCCGCCGAGGGCCTGCGCTCGGTCCTCGCGGTCCCGGTCGTCGTACGGCGCCGGGTGCGCGGTGTCCTGTACGGCGCCCTGCGCACGCCTCAGCCGCTCGGCGACCGCACGCTGACCGCGGCCGTGAACGCCGCCCGGGACGTGGAGCAGGCGCTGGTCGTGCAGGAGTCGGCGCGCGAGCTGCTGGAGGCGGCGCGGCCGGAGCCGGAGCGGCGCGGTGACGGGGCCGCGTGGGAGCAGGTGCGCGAGGCGCACACGGCGCTGCGGGCACTGGTGCCGCGGATCTCGGATCCGGGGTTGCGTGCGGAGTTGCTGGAGGTGTGTGGGCTGCTGACGTCCGAGGGGCCGATGGAGGGGGTTCGTCTGGCGCCCCGGGAGCTGGACGTGCTGGCCTGTGTGGCTGGGGGTGCGACCAATGCCGTCACCGGCCAGCGGCTCGGGCTGCGGGCCGAGACGGTGAAGGGGTATCTGCGTTCGGCCATGCGGAAGCTGGGGGCGCATACGCGGGGGGAGGCTGTGGCCGCTGCGCGGCGGGCGGGGTTACTGCCCTAGGAGACCACTGAGAATCTTGAAAACCCGCCCGACTTGCACCGGATTGCCCCGATCGACTTTTGCGGGCGAACCTGGGCGATTGGGGCGGCCCAAGCAAGATCTTCAGCACACTTCTAGGGCGCCTACGGGGGGCCGCGGTCTGTTCGGTTGCGGGTGCGGGCTCGTCGTGGCTGGTCGCGCCCGCGCGGCGGAGCCGCATATCGAGCACAGCCCCGCGCCCCTGGGTTCGCTGCCCTGCCCGGCGTTGCTACGTGACGTGCGCTCCTCCATTCATTCATCCGCGCCCTGAATTTCCCTATGCCCCCGCGCTGTTATTTCCCTCACCCGGCAGGAACTCCGAAATTCAAAGACACCTTGCCTAATATTGGCCAGGACACGACACACGGAGGGGAGCGGTGACCGTGCCACGCGACTTCACGGAGCCTGCCAGATCCCGCCCCGACCTGGTCATCGGCCGGGACGAGCCGTTCACGGCCGCGCGTGAGCAGCTCGCCCGGGGCGGCAGCGTCCTGCTCCACGGGCCCGCCGGAATAGGAAAGTCGACCGTCCTGCGGGCATTGGCCGCGGAATACGGCGAAGCGGCACGGACCGTGTTGCGCTGCTCGGCGACCGAGTCCGAATCCCATCTCCCCTTCCTCGCCCTCGCCGACCTCCTCGGCCTCGTCCTCGACGAGGTCTGCGACAAGCTGCCCGCCGCCCAGCGCACCGCCCTGGAGTCGGCGCTCACCGGCCGCGGTGAATCCACCCTCCAGCGCGACGGGCTCGCGCTGCGCCTGGCCGTCCTGTCCACCCTGCGTGCGCTCGCCGCCACGGGCCCCGTCCTGATCGTCGCCGACGACCTCCAGTGGCTGGACCCGGCCAGCGCCGAACTCCTCGGCTTCGCCGCCCGCCGCCTCGGCGACACCCCCGTCAGGATGCTGTGCGCCGCCCGGACCCAGGACGAGGAGTACGACCGTCATCTGCGCGCGTCCCCGCCGGACACCCTCGCCCTCAGGCTCGGCCCGCTCTCCCGCACCCAGGTCGCCGCCCTGCTCGACCACCGCGGCTACACCGGGCTGCCGCGCTCCACGGTGCGCGACATCCACCGCACCAGCGGCGGCAACCCCCTGTTCGCCCTGGAGCTGGGCCGCGCGCTCGCCGAGAACCCCACCCCGCCCCGGCCCGGCGAGCCGCTGCCCGTGCCGACCTCGCTGCGCGCCCTGGTGCTCAACCGGCTGGAGATGCTCTCGCCCGACGCCCGCCACACCCTCCTCGTGGCCAGCGCCGGCGCCCGCCCCACCCTGGCCACCCTGCATGCGGCCGGGCGCACCGACGCCGAGGCGGAGACCGCCCGGGCGGCCGAACTCGGACTGCTCGCGACGGAGTCGGAGGGCCCCGCCGTACGTTTCGCGCATCCACTGATCTCGGCGGCGCTGTACGCGGAGGCGCCCGCGCAGGAGCGGCGGGCCGCGCATGCCGCCCTGTCCACGGCGGCCTCGGACCCCATCGAGCGAGCCCGGCATCTGGCGCTGGCGACCACCGGCACCGATCCGGAAGTGGCCGCCTCGCTGGCAGAGGCCGCGGCGCTCGCCCGGGACCGCGGGGCGCCCTCGGTGGCCGCCTCGCTCGGCAGGCTCGCCGCCCGGCACACTCCCGCGGAGGGCATGACGACGCGGGTACGGCAATCCGGCGACGGCACCGCCGGGGGCGCGGCCTCGGGTGAGCCGCGATCCCGGGCCCACGGGACCGGGGCGCCCTGGGGCGAACCGGGCGCCATGGCCTACGACACCGGCGCGCCTTCGGGGGAACCCCAGGCCCAGGCCCACAACCCCGGCGCAGCCTCGGGAGAACCCCAGAGCGACGCCCCCAACACGGGAGCGGCCTCGGGAGAACCCCAGACCGACGCCCACGGGACCGGGGCGCCCTGGGGCGAACCGGGCGCCATGGCCTACGACACCGGCGCGCCTTCGGGGGAACTCCAGGCCCAGGCCCACAACCCCGGCGCGGCCTCGGGAGAACCCCAGACCGACGCCCACAACACGGGAGCGGCCTCGGGAGAACCCCAGACCGACGCCCACAACCCCGGCGCAGCCTCGGCCCAAGCGGGGGTCTTGGCCCATGACTCCGCCCCGGCCGAGCGGACACCCCTCAGGGCCCAGGACCTGCTCCTGCAGGCCGCCGAGGACGCGATCACCGCCGGTGAGCTGGACCTTGCCCGGGACATCGCGCGCGAGGTGCTCTCCCGGTCGACGGTGCCCGCGGAGCGGGTGCGGGCCTGGATCGTGGTGATCGAGACCGCGGGCCACGCCATGACCGAGGTCGACGCCGTCTTCCCGCAGGCACTGGCCGACGCGGGCGACGCCCCGAGGCTGCTCGCCCTGATCCACTACCAGCTGGCCTGGCGGGCACTGCTGGTGGACGGCGACTTCGACCCGGCCCGGGAGGAGGCCGCGTACTCCGCGGAGCTGGCCGCGCGGGGCGGCGACCGGTACACCGAGCTGATGTCGCTCGCCTTCCAGGCGCAGATCGAGACCCTGATGGGCCACCCGGACGCCCCCGCGACCATCAAACGCGCGCTGAGGGAACCTCAGGACCCGCGGGTGGCCTGCCATCACAACGGCGCCGGGTACGCCCGGTTCCGCTGGCTGGTGATGAGCGACCAGCTGCCCGAGGCGCGGGCCACCGTCACCGCGCTGCTGCGCGAGGTGCGGCGGCGCGGCTCGGTCGAGAGCGAGGTGCACTTCCTGCGCGGTCTCGCCGAGACCGAGCTGCGCACCGGGCACTGCGCCCGCGCCCTCGACCTCGCCCGGGAGAGCCTGCGGCTGGCCCGGGACACCGGCATCGGCGAGGTCGCCTCGGCCGTGCTCACCTCGCTCGCGGAGGCAGCGGGCGGCGAGGTGGACCGGGCGCTTGCGCTGGCCCGGGAGGCGCTCGACCACGCCGAGCAGGACGGCGACCAGATGTATGTCTCGCGCGCTTTGGCCGCCCTCGGCCATGCCCAGCTGGTGGCGGGGGACGCGCCCGCGGCGGTCGCCTCGCTGCGCCGGGTGCGCGAGCTGGAGCAGGGCCTGAACATCACCGACCCCGCGCGCGGACGCTGGCACGGCGATCTCGCCGAGGCGCTGGTGCGCATCGGCGAGACCGAGGAGGCGCAGGACGTCATCGACACGACCCGCGCCCGCGCGCTGCGCCTGGGCCGGGAGAGCGTGCTCGCCGTACTGGACCGCGCCGAGGCCCTGGTACGCGCGGCCCGCGGCGAAAGAGAGCCCGCCGCCGCCCAGTTGACGTCCGTACAGGACCGGCTGGCCAAGCTCGGCTACGGCCTGGAGGAGGCGAGGGCCGCCTTCGCCGTGGCGGCACTGCGCACCCACCGGCCCGGGCCGACCTCGTACGACGAGGCCGCCCGGCTGTTCCGGCGGTGCCGGGCGCTGCCGTGGCTGCGGCAGGTGGAGGCGGCCGCGGCGGCGCCCGTGCCCGAACCGGCTCCCGCGCCGACCACCGCCCTCGACGCGCTGGACTCGCTCGCCTCGATGGAGCGTCAGGTCGCGGCGCTGGTGATGGAGGGCGCGACGAACCGGGAGATAGCGGCCCGGCTGTTCATCAGCGTCAAGACGGTCGAGGCGACCCTGACCCGGGTCTACCGCAAGCTCGGGATCCGATCGCGCGTCGACATCGTCAGACTGGCGGCGGGCCGTTCCGGCAACTGAGATCCCCCGCGATTCACCTGCAGCGGGGGTTTGGCGGCGCCGACCGAGGGTTTTCCCTGCCCAACTCCCTTAGGGGGTTCCCTCATTGGGAAGGGGATCTCCGGGTTCTAGCGTAGGGGCGTGCCGCTCGCCGGGCACACGGGGGTCTGTCCCGAGACCCCCGTGCTTCACCCCCACACCCGCGCGACCCCCCACCGGCAACCCAATGAGGAGACTCATGTTCGGGCTCACCCGTGCCAAGAAGGCCGCCATCACGCTCGCGGCCACCGCCGTAGCGGCGGCCACCGCGCTGATCGGCGTCTCCCCCACCGCCGTCGCCGCTCCCCAGCCCATCGTGGGCGGTTCGACGACCACGACGACGTCGTACCCGTTCATGATGCAGATCACGGACTCCTCGCAGAACCAGTTCTGCGGCGGCACCCTCGTCTCGGCCACCAAGGTCGTCACCGCGGCCCACTGCATGGTCGGCCAGACCACCAGCAGCGTCAGAGTCGTCGGCGGCCGCACCTACCGCAACGGCACGAACGGCACCGTCAGCCGGGTCAGCAACATCTGGATCCACCCGAGCTACACCGATGCCACCAACGGCGACGACGTGGCGGTGCTGACGCTGTCGACGTCGATGCCGTACACCACGGCGCCCTACGTCTCCTCCTCGCAGACGGGCGTGTACGCGGCCGGCACCACCGCCCGCATCCTCGGCTGGGGCACCACCTCCTCGAACGGCAGCTCCTCCAACCAGCTGCGCACGGCGACCGTGCCGGTCGTGTCCAACTCCAGCTGTGCGAGCTCCTACGGTTCGGACTTCATCGCGTCCGACATGGTCTGCGCCGGATACACATCCGGCGGCGTCGACACCTGCCAGGGCGACAGCGGCGGTCCCCTGCTTGTCGGGGGCGTCCTGGCAGGGATCACTTCCTGGGGCGAGGGCTGCGCGGCGGCCGGCTACCCGGGCGTCTACACCCGGCTGACCACGTTCTCCAGCCTGGTGACCACGCAGGTCAACTCGTAACCCGGAAGGACTCCTGAGTACCCCTCAGGTGCAATACCAGGGGGCGTTGCGGGCCTCCACGAGCGGCCCGCAACGCCCCCGATCCATGCCTAGGGCAGGACTTTCCCGAAGCGGATGTCGTACGACGACTCCGGGTGCATGACCCGCAGCAGGTACGCGCCCTCCTCCAGGACCTCCGCGCGCTGCGCCCTGGTGAGGTCGCCGAAGGGCTCGATGACGAGGGCGTCGTCGATGATGCGCCAGACGCCCGCGAGGAAGCCGTCGACGAGGAACGGGCAGTAGACGGTGTTCACCTGCCAGGTGCGGCCCCGGTTCGCGGGCGGGATCACCCGGGTGCGGTCGGCGTGGGAGAGCAGGAGGTTGTCGAACTCGGGCAGGAAGCGGGGCGGGGCCGGGGTCTCGGGGTCGGGACGCGGGGCGTCGGGGAGGTCGAAGAGTTCGACGCCGTTCTCGTCGCGGAAGGTGGCCAGCTGCGGGCGGAGCCGTTCGAAGACGGGGCGCATCCGGGTCAGGCCGCACCAGGTCTGCATGTCCTTCACGGAGGCCGGCCCGAAGGCGGCCAGATAGCGCAGGACGGTGGCGTCGGGGGACGCGGCGGGCTCGGCAGGGCGGTCCAGCCAGTGCTCGACGGTGGTGAGACAGACCTGGGCGCTACGGCCCCACACACCACGCGGGGTGACCTGGACCAGCGGCAGCTTGCAGCGGGCGGCGACGGCCAGCGACTGCGGATCGGCGTCCGGCCACTCGACGCTCAGCGGCTCGCGCAGCTGCTTCATGGTGCGCGGCTCCTCCTCGACGAGGTCACGGGCGAGGGCGGCGAGCCGGTCCAGGTCGACGCCGACGAGGCCCTTGCGGAAGTAGTTGATCTCACGGTCCCGTGCGGGCTGCACCAGCGGACGCAGGGTGAGGCTGTCCTCGGCGGTGTGCAGATGGATGGTCGAGCGCATGGTGACGATCCGTACGACCTCGCGCCGCTCCAGCAGCCCGGCCGGCTCCTGCGTAGTGAACCCGTCGAGGCGGGCGGCGAGCGCGTAGTACGGCGGCTTGACCTCCTGGGCCTGGAGCCCGACCAGATGCTCCACGGCCGCCTTCGCGGACATCGGGGCGCGACGCAGCAGCAACTGCCGGTCGAGAGTCGCGCGGTTGAGGGCGCGGGTGCCGAGAACGGGGCCCTGGGCGGTCGTCGTCTTCGTCATGCTGTGCACGCTAGCGGCGCTTGCGGACATTCTCTGTCCTCAACTGCGCAACTGGCTACCGCGTGCAGATGGACACCGCCATCGGGGGTGCGGCCGACGTCCCGTACGGCAGCGTGTTCCGGGAGCTGCGGCCGCACGGCACCCGCTGCGTGACCCGTCGGTCGTCCTGCTGCGCATCGAGACCATGAACCGGTGGGAATCCAGGTCCGGTTCCCCGGCCGTGAGGTCGTCGGCATGGTGGTGACCGAGCTCAGCCACCGCCCGCTGCGCCCGTTCTTCCAGTCGCCGGACACCCGCCTCGACACGAAGGACGGGCTCATCAGGCTGCCCGAGGTGGCGCTTCCTCGCGGCGCCCACTACAAGGTGCTGGCGGTCCTGGAACGCGAGGCGGGCCACATCGCCGAGGACTCCCCCGCCCGGCGGGTGATCGCGGGCGTCGTGGGCGGGGTACGCGGCAGGGCCGTCCGCGCGACCCGCGGCAGGATCGCGAGGGCACGGCAGGGCGTGGTGGAACGCGCCCGCTCCGGGCAACCACCCCAGTCACCACCGCAACCGGATCCGGCCTCCGGGGAGGACAGGCGTGAGCGCGACGACGATTTCGGTGCCCGGTATAGCCTGCTCGGCGATCACCTGGCGTCGGCCGAGAGGCAGCCACGATGTCGAAGAACAACCGTAAGTCCGTCTGGCGTCGCGCCCTGACGCCCCCGGCCCCTCCCCCGGGGCCCACGCAGCAACCGGCCGGGCCACCGTCCCCCGAGACGGAACCGGCGAGCATCGTCCAGGCCGTCCTGTACCGGGACGGAGTGCGCGTCTCCTCCCCCGCCACCCTCGCCGAGACCTACCGCGAGCTGCGCGACCAGCCCTGCGGCATGGCGTGGATCGGCCTCGCCCGTCCGACGGAGTCCGAACTCCTCTCCCTGGCCGCCGAGTTCGATCTGCACCCGTTGGCGGTCGAGGACGCGATGGAGGCCCATCAGCGCCCGAAGCTGGAGCGTTACGGCGAGACCCTCTTCGTCGTCCTGCGCGCGGCCCGCTATCTCGACGCGCCGGAGGAGGTCGACTTCGGCGAACTGCATGTCTTCGTCGGCCCCGACTTCGTGATCACGGTCCGCCACGGCGCGGCCCCCGACCTGTCGGCGGTCCGCCGCCGTATGGAGGAGACGCCCGAGCTGCTGAAGCTGGGCCCTGAGGCGGTCCTGTACGCGATCCTCGACGCGGTGGTCGACGGCTACGCCCCGGTCGTCGCGGGCGTCCAGAACGACATCGACGAGATCGAGACGGAGGTCTTCCGGGGCGACCCGGAGGTCTCCCGCCGTATCTACGAACTCTCCCGGGAAATGGTCGAGTTCCAGCGCGCCACCCGCCCCCTGGTCGGCATGCTGCACGGTCTGATGGCGGGCTTCGCCAAGTACGGCACGGACGAGGAGCTCCAGCGCTACCTCCGGGACGTCGCCGACCACGTCACCCACACCAGCGAACGCGTCGACGGCTTCCGCCAGGCCCTGACCGACATCCTCACGGTGAACGCGACCCTGGTCACCCAGCAACAGAACGCGGAGATGCGGGCGTTGGCGGAGGCGGGCTTCGAACAGAACGAGGAGATCAAGAAGATCTCGGCGTGGGCGGCGATCCTGTTCGCTCCGACGCTGGTCGGGACGGTCTACGGCATGAACTTCGAGAACATGCCGGAGCTGGACTGGAGCTTCGGATACCCCTTCGCCGTCGGCCTGATGGGGCTGGTGTGCGTGAGCCTGTACGTGATCTTCAAGCGGCGGGACTGGCTCTGAGACCGTCGTTCAGTGTGAGGTGGGCCGCCGGGCGAGGTGTCAGCCTTTGGGGCTGGTCCTTTTCCCAGCGGCCTCCTCCCGAACCCGTCGT
>NZ_JAVRBF010000374.1:0-406 GCF_032436805.1 Streptomyces sp. P17
GGCTCGTTCATGTCGGGTAGCCGAGGGGGTTGGGTAGGGCTGCCGGTGGTGGGTTTCGTGCTGTATCGGGGCTATGGTCGCCAGTTGCCCTTGGGGGTCAAGGCGGGCGCGGTCGGCGCGGTATTGCTGCTGGTGGCCATCGTTTATGGCTTGCCGCAAACAGGCGTGCAGCAGCGTGTCGATGAGGCGGTGAGTGATATTAGCCTCTATGTTTCCGGGGGCGAGCGCGATACTTCATTGGGTTTGCGCTTTGAGTTGTGGCGTGGAGCCGCCCAGCTGATTCAGGAGCGCCCGCTGCTGGGTTGGGGGGAGTCTGGTTACCGGAATGCCATGGAGGCCTTGGGTGAGCAAGGGGTAATTTCGCCCATGGCGGCGGAGTTCGGCCATGCCCATAACGAGTTTATCG
>NZ_JAVRBF010000375.1:0-406 GCF_032436805.1 Streptomyces sp. P17
TTTATCGCAGCATTAGATGCCGGGTCAAGAGCCGGATCATAATAACTTGATCCGATATTCATGCGTGGATCAGATTGTGCCATAGCATCCCGCTCACCAAATGTACGTGGAATAACATTACCGCTATTATTAGCGGCCTTAGTTAGTTGGGTAAAACCAAGTCCAGCTTCAATATCTGGCTCACCTTCGCCCTCTTTCTTTGGCTTCAGCAAAGCCTTTGTGAGTTCAAGGTCTTGGTTCCCTTCAGCCTGTCCACGAGATTTAGCCATCTCACGCTCATGCTTTGTACCAGTCTCTGTCTCAACGATGTCAAGATTGGTCTTGTCAGCAATCTGCAATTCTTTCTGTGCCTTAGCCTGATTGAGTTCAATTTCAGACTGAAGGAGAGCATTCTTCAATTGCTGCT
>NZ_JAVRBF010000376.1:0-405 GCF_032436805.1 Streptomyces sp. P17
CACGTTTGCGCTTTCCCGTCATCGCTCACAGAAACGAACTAGTTTCCCAAATGTCGCATCATTTGGCACGGCATGACGTACCGCACCGACTATTAGCAAACAATGAGACAATCCGACAAATCATCGCGTCCCATCGTGAAGAATTCGGAATGTCGTATGTGCATCCAACCGAAAACGCATCTGTTGCAGGCATTGACACAATAAACGCCCGTGCGGAAACTTTGAAGGAATGGGCGGCACAGCAAGATTATTTCATGGGTGATGAAGGCCATCACTTCCTAAGATTGAACAAATGGGGTCGTGGTGTTTCGCTACTGACCAATGCACGCGGCTTGCTCGTAACTGCAACGGCAGGCCGTCCAGACGGTCAAGGTTTGGGACGTGGGGAATTAATTAACGGTGTCT
>NZ_JAVRBF010000377.1:0-405 GCF_032436805.1 Streptomyces sp. P17
CCGGTGGCAACAGCTTCTTGATCGTCTGGCACCCGCAGATCGAAGAAATTTCAAGCTTAACGCAACAACCATCGCCTTGGTCGCCGGGTGGCACGACCCTCATCAACGGCGGGCGGCTGATCGCAAACAGCGTGACCGCCCAGACGGTCGAAACAGGCAGTTTTGCAGCGGCGGGTCTGGCCCTGTTTGGCGGTGATCTGAAATCAACCAACTATATCCCCGGCCAGCGGGGGTGGCGGATCGGCAATGACGGCTCAGCCGAGTTTCGCAACCTCGTCGCG
Source organism: Streptomyces sp. P17 (assembly GCF_032436805.1). Taxonomy (NCBI): domain Bacteria; kingdom Bacillati; phylum Actinomycetota; class Actinomycetes; order Kitasatosporales; family Streptomycetaceae; genus Streptomyces; species Streptomyces sp. P17. Next base: position 282 of record NZ_JAVRBF010000377.1, read on the forward strand.
CGCGAGTGGATTCAGGTTGGGGCGGTGGATACTGACCGGATCGCGCCGGGGGCTATTACAGACAACACTGGTAAAACTGTGGATCGAAAATTCTTCGGGTCAGTTGGTTCAGCAAGTGCAGAAG
>NZ_JAVRBF010000378.1:0-404 GCF_032436805.1 Streptomyces sp. P17
GTGGTCAATGATGACGCCGCCTCCTACGATGGTGGCGCGCCTAGAGTGGCAGTGGACAGCGACCCGAGGTCTCGCCGTGACCGTGGCCGAGCCGTAGGCCCTGACCGTGATGTATGAGCCGGGCTCGGAGCGGATGTCGATGACCCGCGCTCCTGCGGCGATAGCGGCGTCCAGCTCGGCCTGAGTGGTGACAGTAATAGGATCAGTCATGAGATGTGCCCCTTCCTGGGGTACGTGGCCCTCGCCGTGGTAGCGGCGGGGGCCGATCTGTGTGGTGGGGTCAGCGCGTCTTGGAGCTGGTGATGAGCCGGTTGACCTGCGCGGCGGAGAACAAGACGCGCCCGTTTCGCTTGCTGGACGGCTTGTGTCGGCGAAGCTTCCCGTCGGCGGCGAGCCGGTCGACG
>NZ_JAVRBF010000379.1:0-404 GCF_032436805.1 Streptomyces sp. P17
TATACCCTCAACGGTCTGCGGGCCGGGGCGCGCCTTTACGCAAGCCCAGCCTGCGCGCCGCGCCTGTCGGGGTCAAGCCCCATCGGCAACCCGGTCGAGCCATTCGGTCAGCTCCTCGATGATATTGGCGCTGTCGTCGTCCGACAGTCCAAGAAAGGGGCGCGCCGGGATGTCGCCCCAGGGCGAAGAGACGAAGAAGTCCCGGCTGGCGGGTCGTTTCTCACTGGGCCGCGTGCGGCCCATCTTGGCCCCGAACTGGCCCTTTTGCGCACCGAATTGCATCGTGGCGGCGTAGACGAGGCTCGAACTGATCTCGACACTTGTTGGTGTCGTCGCGATGCCAAACTGGGACGACAACTGCCGGCTTGGCCCAAACAACGGCCGTGGGTCGATGGGATCGCCCC
>NZ_JAVRBF010000184.1:0-1159 GCF_032436805.1 Streptomyces sp. P17
GTGGCGGGAGACCTCCGGGGGCGAAAGTTCCCAGGCGTGGGCCAGCTCACCGGTGGTGTGCGTGCCCCGGGCCAGGGTGCGCAGCAGCCGCAGCCGTACCGGATGGGCGAGCGCCTCCAGCCGTAGCGTCACTGTCTCCAGAGACACCGGCTCCGACGGGCTCGGCTCGGCCACCGGGTACTGCACCACCGGCTGCCACCCCGGCGCAGGGACGACGGCCAGGTGTGGACGGCAGAAGGCACTGGGGATGAAGGTGACCCCGGTGCCATGCGCGGAAGTCGCCTTGTCCTGGAGCTTGTCCACGACGACGCAGTCGCCGTCCGGTGCCAGCGCGATCGCGCTGGAGACCGACGCGAGCGCCTCCCCGGCGCCCCGGCGCTTCAGCAGATCGTTCTTCAGGCGCAGATCCGTGGCCAGCCGTACGGCGACACCCGACCAGGCGGCGTCGAAGAACGCCGCGGCGCACTGCTCGAGCGTGTCGCGCACCCGCGCCCGTGCGGCGGCCGGATCCGCCAGCAGCCGTTCCGCGAAGGCCTCCTGCCGCGCGCCGCGGGCCTGAGCCACGTCCAGCGCCCGCTCGCGCGCCGGGGCGTCGCTGAGCGTCACCGGGCTCGCCTGTCTCGCCGCGGCGGCCCTGGTGTGGTCGGTCCACCTGCACGCGCCTCCGGCCACTGCCCGGGCCACAGAGGCAGGGGACGCCCCCGCGCCCCGGATGCGCGCGCTGCTCGCCGCCAACGTGATCTACGTCTTCTGCCTCAACGTCCCCGAGATCGCGCTCCCGCTGGTCCTGGTGACCCAGTTGGACGCGTCCCCGGTGTGGTCGGCGGCCATCTTCGTGGCCAACACGGTGCTGGTGGTCACCCTGCGGGTGTCGGTCACCGTCCTGCTGTCCCGCTACTCCCGGCGGACCGTGCTGGCCTTCGCCGGCCTGGTGCTCACCGTGTCCTACCTCGGTTTCCTCGCGGCCCCCTCACTGGGACACGGCTGGGGCGCCCCAGCCGTCGCCGCCGTGTCCGTGCTCTGCACCCTCGGCGAGATCATCTACGCCGGCAGCGCCACCGCACTCGTCACCGCCCTCGCCCCGGCCTAGGGGGTGTTTTGAAAGTCCTGTGCGGTGCCCGCGGTGTTCGGTGCGTGCCCTCGGCGTGCCGGACGAAGG
>NZ_JAVRBF010000185.1:0-1155 GCF_032436805.1 Streptomyces sp. P17
GACCACAAGACGATCGGAACGCTCTACCTGGTCACGTCGTTCGCGTTCTTCTGCATCGGTGGCGTGCTGGCGCTGTTCATGCGCGCCGAGCTGGCCCGGCCGGGTCTGCAGATCATGTCGAACGAGCAGTTCAACCAGGCGTTCACGATGCACGGCACGATCATGCTGCTGATGTTCGCGACGCCGCTGTTCGCCGGCTTCGCGAACTGGATCATGCCGCTGCAGATCGGCGCCCCCGATGTCGCCTTCCCGCGGCTGAACATGTTCGCCTACTGGCTGTACCTGTTCGGCTCGCTGATCGCGGTCGGCGGCTTCCTCACCCCCGACGGCGCCGCCGACTTCGGCTGGTTCGCCTACAGCCCGCTGTCGGACGCGATCCGCTCGCCGGGCATCGGCGCCGACATGTGGATCATGGGTCTGGCCTTCTCCGGCTTCGGCACCATCCTCGGCTCGGTCAACTTCATCACCACGATCATCTGCATGCGCGCACCCGGCATGACGATGTTCCGCATGCCGATCTTCACCTGGAACGTGCTGCTGACCGGTGTCCTGGTCCTGCTCGCCTTCCCCGTCCTGGCCGCGGCGCTGTTCGCGCTGGAGGCGGACCGCAAGTTCGGCGCCCACATCTTCGACTCCGCCAACGGTGGCGCCCTGCTGTGGCAACACCTCTTCTGGTTCTTCGGCCATCCAGAGGTGTACATCATCGCCCTGCCGTTCTTCGGGATCATCTCCGAGGTCATCCCGGTCTTCTCCCGCAAGCCGATGTTCGGCTACATGGGCCTGATCGCGGCCACGATCTCGATCGCGGGCCTGTCCGTGACGGTGTGGGCGCACCACATGTACGTCACCGGCGGAGTGCTGCTGCCGTTCTTCTCCTTCATGACGTTCCTGATCGCCGTGCCGACCGGCGTGAAGTTCTTCAACTGGATCGGCACCATGTGGAAGGGGTCCTTGAGTTTCGAGACCCCGATGCTCTGGGCCACCGGCTTCCTGATCACCTTCGTCTTCGGCGGCCTCACGGGCGTCCTGCTCGCCTCACCACCCCTCGACTTCCACCTCTCCGACTCCTACTTCGTGGTGGCGCACTTCCACTACGTGGTGTTCGGCACCGTCGTCTTCGCGATGTTCTCCGGCTTCCACTTCTGGTGGCCGAAG
>NZ_JAVRBF010000380.1:0-402 GCF_032436805.1 Streptomyces sp. P17
TGCGGCGGTAGGTCAGGCGAAGGTCACGCCGGAGCGGAGCAGTGTCCACGAGGTCTGTACCTTGCGGACATATTTGCCGGACTGAAGTGGGGACGTGTGCTCGGCGCCGTTCTGCACCATGTACTCATCCCACCTGTCGGACGCCTTCAGCTCGGTGCCATGCTTAACCCCCATCCGCAGATACACGTACTGGGTCTGGTTCGCCTTGATTTTCGACTTCGCCAGGTTTCCCTGCTCGGTGCCGTCTCCCTGGGGAGCCACGAGGTGGACCCACTCCTTCCGGTCGTACACGGTCGCGCCGAAGCTCTCAACCTTGCTCGCGTGACAGGCCCGCGTGTCGTCCTCACGCTCCTGCGAGAAGCCGATCTCGACCTCCCCGGAGGGCAGGTAGCAGGACACGTC
>NZ_JAVRBF010000381.1:0-401 GCF_032436805.1 Streptomyces sp. P17
GCTTATTCGCCCTGGAGACTACATCGTTGTTGAAAGTATTGACCGTCTAACCCGCCAGAATGTGTGGAAATCTATCACTATGCTGGAAAAAATCTTGACCGCAGGAGTCAAGATTTACACTACCAGCGACCATATGATCTACCACAACGATGCTCAAGCCGATCCCCGCAACAGTTTTGGCAACTTTATGTATCTCTCTATGATTGCTCAGCGAGCCCATGAAGAGAGTGTGATGAAACGGGAACGGCTTGTAGCTGTATGGGAGCATAAGCGGAAGTATGCTATTGAGAATCTTAAGAAGGGTAAGCTTTTAACTAAAAGGCTTCCTTCTTGGCTATCATTCGAGAATGGTAAGTTCGTTATAGATCACGACATGATCTATGATATAAAGAAGCTGTTAG